>JAJFLF010000310.1 GCA_021772845.1 Mariprofundus sp. | reverse complement strand
ATATTGCAATGCAGAAAATGGATTCCAACCACTTTGCTGAACCCGTGCTTGCAAAAGAATATTCTGAAGATGGCATTAAATGGCAACTAGTTCCACCAGAAATACAAGTAAAAGGCTCACGTTTTGCCCTTGTGTTAGGAGAAATCCGTGAAGAGGAATTTGACCTAAGTTACGGATCACTTGAAGTTGCAGTTGGACCTTCTAGGGGGAAACCCGGAACCAATTACATCAAAGGGCGTGTCGACAAAGGATGCTTCGAAGTAGTAGATCATACTAAGTCTATTGGATTAGAGAAATCATGCCATATAGACTTAGTCGCTCCTGTGTTAGCACCGTACGCGGTATTTCTACGATGAAGGGAAGGGCGCTAGCAGTCCATTCGTAGCTGAATTTAGATCCTCATAATAAGACTTAAGGCCATACATTACGTCACCTTCTGTTGGGCATCTAAAGCAGTTCTTAAGGCTTTTATCACAGTCTTGGTCTGAATTTATTTTATTTTGAATAATTTCAAATCCATATTTATAGATAAATTCAGCCGCAATTTGTTCTAAACATTTCACTCTTCCACGAATTACGTCTACCAAATCATTGATGTCTGCAATATTTGATAGGGCTAATATTGCTCTTTTATCACCAGTAAAGGTCACTGATCCAGGAGCCCAAATGTTGTATGCAAAAAGCAAAACTTCTCCTTGATCAATATTTGTTACTTCGTTTAATCGAGATATATCATCTGAATTTTCAGGTAACTCTAAAATTGGAGATTGAGCAACAAACTCAATCAAACGATTAAAAGCCTCATCCGTTTTACAATATGTCAGAGCTTTCATTTTATCATTTAGATAAAATCTATATCTCAATGTATCCAAAATACGAATAGATTCTATCCCACCAATGTGATTCTTTAACTCTTCTATAAGATCATATCTTGAAGCTTTTAAAACGATGTCGTTATCGAGCAAGTGAAGTACGGGCATATCTTCTCTTAAGCCATTCCTGCCATTCTTAATAAATAGCGATAATTATCTTCAGGAATAGCATGAATGTTGAGATACTTAATCATCCCTTCTCTAATTATATCAGTGCCATCTATTTCACCCTGCAGCCTTTTCAGAGCAGTAATTAATAGTTGCCAATCACCGGATTCATAAGCCTGTCGTAAGAGTAAATGTCCCGGATCAATCTGATGGGCCTTGCCAATTCCCATTGCCAATTCTGCCAATTGGCTAGGATCGTTCGCCTTAAGGAAGTTATCAGGTAAAACAAAGTCACCACCGAGAAGAGCCATTGCGAATTCATCTGCTGCCCTTTCATCCTCATCAGCATCCATAAGTGACAATGACATTTCGCCCATTTCGGCATCAACAAGAATTTCTCCTTGTTCAACATGCCCTAGAGAAATATGGCCCAATTCGTGGGCAAGGATAAATAAAAACCAAGCAGAGAAGCGCGTTTGCTTCGACAGAACAATGACTGAGCGATCTCTCACACCAACCACCATTCCATCCATTTTCTTACAGTTCTCAGGAAACTCCTCGACGTAGATAACAGGTATTCCATGTGCCCAGCAGGCCATAACTACGCCCTTAAGGGAAACCCACTTGCCACGCAGGCCTGATAAAATATATTCTCGAAGTGAATTTGGATCACTTATTCTTTGTTGCGGTATCGTGATCGCTGCAGCTGCTATTCTAGCACAAGAAAGAGCTATTGAAGTTGAAGCTGCCAGCTGCCCTGTGTCATAAAGAACTGACCTTTTATATTTAATTGTTTTTGGTAAGGAAAAGTCTGCTGTTTTGTTTTCAAGTAGTGCTTTTATATCCAAACCGAATTGACGAGATAAAATTAGTTCCAGTTCAGCAAACCCAGAATCTGTAGATGCGGCGCTATCATCCCACCACGGAGGCAACAACGACCTCACAAACTTTTCTGGGAGGCCAATCATATCGAGCGACTTTAGAAGGGAATCAACTGATACATTTTTTGTCATTCCAGCCTCCCTCACCTTTAAATAATTCTAGTAAATAAATAACTACACACACACTATCAGTATGTGACCAAATGCCTAATGAGATATGGCACCGATCACTTTAATTGCTCTTGCGAGCTTTCTCGCATGTCCAGCCGTTCCATCCCATGCTTCATTAATAGCTTGGTTCAGTATCTCACTTCCTTCTGGATCAGGAGTACATTCTTCATGTGTTTCAATATTTGCATATTTGCATAATCTTTCAAGTCCGCATGTTACCTTGTAGAACTGTCCATTATTATATCGACTTATTGTAGCTTGGTTTACAGAAATATCTATAGATAGACTCTGTTGAGTGAATATCTTGTTTGCCAGGCCGCTAGTGATAAACTTATGTACTTCAATCCGCAACTCCTCGATATTTCTCTTTGACTTATTCATAGAGGCGTATATTACATTGCATATATGCATATTCAACTTGCAAAATTTTAATTGCAATTTTGCTCCAATAATAGAAGGTTCCGATATGGCTATTACATCGCAAAGAATTGATCTTCCATCTGCATTTTGTTGGACTAAGATGGGAGGAGAATCGGGAGAAGTTCTGGAAAGAATCATCCAGCGTAAAAACATTGAGCGACATGCTAATGACGGGACTTTCATCTGGGGTATCGGTAGCTCAGTTGGAAGTGCAATTTCAAATTTATCAGAAAATGAGAAACAAGTGCCTATTGTTTTTTCAAGAATGCTCTCCAATACCAAGTCGATTGATGCCCAACCAAAAACTCTATTACTTTGGTTGGGATACTATGATTCAAATGGTACCGTTAAAGAGCTGCCACGTTACAGCCTTGTTACCAGCAGAGGAGAAACTGAAAAAAGTCTAAAAAAATCTCACTACGCTCTTTTCTGCCATGCAGACTTTGAACTCTCTCTTGAGCCTAAGGCAGAATTGAATGCAAAAATGTTAGTAAATTATTCATCTGGCCGTCCGCTGGGGTTTTCACAAGTGACCGCAGTTGTTCGAAAGGAATCATCACTAGCTGAACAAGATAAACCTAGAAACTACTCCATCAGTACAATAGCTGAGCTTAAGATGCCATATTTTGCTAAATTAGCTTGCCCTGTACCTGTTTCCGCATCCATCATTGAAGAAGCGAATAAAATAGCTACTCGCGGCAATACTTCTGATTGGAAGCGCTATATTGATAAAATCAAAGAATCTGCTTTTGAACGAGAAACTCAGCCACAAGACACAACCCCTTACATGCAAGCAGCCTTTGCATATTAATTGTAGTTTCTCCCAGCAAAGAAAGGTTATCCCAGTATTCTTTTGATCTCGTTAACAAGTAACTCCTGAGACTGATTGCTGTCTAAAAAGTAAGATTTTGATTCTAATAAAATTGAGTAATTCACAGCAACTGAACTTTGCAAATTGTTATGCATGTGAGCCTCAAACTCTGTCACTAATGGACGTCCCTCAGAAGCTGTACGGATTCTATTAACAATTACCTTTGGGTCCGCAAATAAAGTTACAATTATTGATGGGTTTATTTTTCTGAGAACATCTAATTTAAAGGCCGTAATTCTGTATCCATAACTTTCTTTCGTCACAGGATGAGAATCAATAACCACATGAGAGTTCTTCCTTTTTTCAGAAACAATTTCAATTAATTCGTCATCTAAACTCAAGACATCTTGAGTTGTAATAATAGCTGATGACTTTGATCTTAAATCATTTTGCACAAGATCCTGATCGTTTTTCATATTAATGCGTTTCGTTAACATTTCCCCATAAGAAAAGACTTCAACAGCATCAATATTTTCTTTGATATTGTTTGCTAAAGTTGTTTTACCTGTAGCTGGAGCTCCTGTTAAATAAAGCACATGAAATTTATTCATTTGCCACCTCTCAAATCAGTATAGCAGATTCGCTGCTCTTTATATAAAATGAAAATAGTCCGATTCCATATTGCAGCACCGTTTATTAGTGAAGGTGCCTGGCTTGACATTTGGGTGTTAAAACGAGGCCTGTGATATTGGACTGCGCGAGGGGCGCTGCCTGAGTTTGTTTTGTGCGTTTTGATCGAATCGTCAGATGCAATGATCAAGCTGTTGGTCTAAGCTAATCGTTCAATGGGAGAGTTCTGATGCAAACAGTTATGACGTTATGACAGTCAACCTTTGGACGAAGGAGCAGCTGAAGCTTGCCTTCAACCTCTATTGTCAGCTTCCGTTCGGGAAGTTGCACCACACGAATATAGAGATCATCGAACTTGCCGGGTTGATCGGGCGGACGCCTTCGGCTGTATCGATGAAGCTCTGTAATATAGCCAGTCTTGATCCGGCAATTACCAGTAGTGGGCGGAGCGGGTTAGGTAACGCATCGGCGCTCGACCGCGAGGTTTGGGATGAGTTTCATGCCGATTGGGATCGCTTAGCTTTGGAATGTCTGCAATTGCGGCTAGAGAAAGGCTTGCCGCAAGGCGAAGAGCAGGCCGATGCTGAGCTGGAAGACATCGAGGACTTTACTGGAGAGACAAGGCGCGTGGTGACTGAGCAGCGCATTCGGCAGAACTTCTTTCGCCGGTCTGTCTTGAGCAGTTATCGGGAACGCTGTTGCATGTCCGGGCTATCGGATTCCCGTTTGCTGATCGCAAGCCATATTGTTCCGTGGAGCAAGGATAAAGAGAATCGACTTAATCCGCGCAATGGTCTTTGCCTCTCAGCCCTACATGATAAGGCGTTTGATCGTGGACTGATTGCATTGGATGATGATTTTCGCGTGATTCTTTCAAGGGATCTGGAGCAACGGAACGAAACATTTGTCCGTGAATTCTTTCTGCCGTTATCTGGCCAACCCATCACATTGCCTGAGCGCTTCACACCCGATAAAGAATTTCTGGCACGACATAGGGCAGGAGTATTTTTAGACAATGCGTAACGAAGAACATGAAATGCTCATTTTGCACGAAGATGCCTTTTACGAATTCTTTCGTCCCTTTCGACACCCCCAATCTAGTTTCGACATTTGGGGCGGAATTGGAATGGAAACCTTTGGTGAGGATCTTGAGTTGGTGAAGTCACTGCCTGCTTCCACAGTTTGGACGGTTGTTGATGGCGATGGGGACCAGTGGATTCTGCCCGGCATTCATACTGTTAACCGGGTTTGTTTTCTCGTCAGTGAAGTTGCTCACGACTGGAGAGACATTCAATTTCGTATTCCCGGTCGAGGATATTCACTGACTCGGTTAGGGCAGCTTCGACAGGTCAATAAAATCAGATCATTCATGAGAGCACCTAGCCCAGTATGAGTTACGGGTGACTGGCCTTGAATTTGAATAGTAAGTGACGGTGCCAGGCTTCGGTATTGGAAACATGGGCTCCGTTCATATAGGTGTGGGGATCAGCTAAGGGGAGAATGGATTGGTGGGCCAGAGTCATGCTGCAACTCTGTTTTGCGGGAGTCTATCTCCTCTTAATGGCCGGCAGACTTTCAATGAAAGTATTCGCTTCTTCCCATGTTTTGAATGGGTGTACTTTGGCAGTGTCGTTGTAATCGCCTGTTTTAGTCATTGAACTGGTATCTACATTGAACTGCATCCAGTCATTGTCAGCATTCATCTCGGATTCTTCTTTAGGATAATCTATCCATAGAGATGCATTCAGTGCTTTATTGTAAAAGCTGGGCATTGCATCGTCGATCCAGGACGTATCTTCAAATCCTTCGGGGATAACTACGCCATCGGGCATGGTGAAATGTTGGTGTTGTGTTTGATAGCTCATGTTCTCATCCTTTATTTGTTCGCCATTGTAGCTGCATTCCAATGCCCATTGATTGCATTGGAACTTCACCATCGGGCAGGTATTTCCTGTAGCACTCTCCTGCGAAATAGATCAAGTGGCCAGGAGGAAGGTTTGGACGAACGGTATCCGCCCATGCCTTGCGCTCGGCAATATTCATATTGTTCAGAGCCATCTCGTAAGGAGCCGGCATCGTATCAGGATTAACAAGACCATGAAGTGCCGAAAGAATAAATACCTGATCACAGGTTTTTTCAGCATATGTCGGGGTAAGGCATGAGTTATTGAGTTATTTGGGAAAAGAGGGTGGTGTGGGGTTTTCGCGCAGTGTGATGCCGGGCACATTCATCGCTTATGGGAATCGCTTGAATGGCCTCTAGAACGGAGGTCACAATGAAAAAGACAATGATTACGATTACGGCTTTATTTGCCCTGATGGCTACACCGGCGCTGGTATCAGCTGCTGAGGCGAGTGCAGGGGATAAAGCTAAGGCCAGTTTTAATAGTGCAAGCGACTGGACTGTTTCAGCATCTAAAAAACTCTGGAACATTACAAAGCAGGGTGCTGGAGATTTGAAGGCATGGTCCAAAGAGAATGAAAAGAATAAAACACCGGCCAAATGGACCCGCGTTAAAACCGATAAAGGCTGGAAAATAGTTAAAGCGAATAAAACAGCTATCTGATCTGAACCTGCCGTTTAGGGAAACGCTGATGTATTCAGCGTTTCCGTGCAGGGCACAGTACAAAAGGGGCAGCGCCACTGCTGTCCCAGATAATATTTAGTAGATGACCAATAAATATTATAAAGCAACAGTTTGACTTGTTATCAGACATGTTGGGCATAAATTCAACTTCTCCTCTCCCTTCGTCGTCATTCCCGCGCAGGCGGGAATCCAGTCATTTTAACAGTCTCCTGGATACCCGATCCAGTCGGGTATGACGAAATTAGTTAAGTGGGTCAGTAGTGGGTCAGAGCCATTTATAGATTAGCGCTCTTCTTATTTTATGATCATGCCAAAAATATTTCGATTTGTTTTAATGTCTCGTCCAGATCATCTGGATGAACCTGGTAAATAAATGGTCCGCCCGGTGAAAGTTTCAATACAGGGCCTTCATCACAACGCCCCAAACATTTAAAGCGTTTCACTTCAATGCTCCAACCACTAGCTGCAATTTCCTGCTCAAATCTCTTGGCCAAGACTTCACCACCACCTCGGCCTGTGCATGAAGGCTGATTCGGGTTTGCACGATCATTAATGCATACGGTTAGCTGTTTCATGCGCTCATCTCCTAATGTTGGTGGTCGGTATCTGTTATTCACACATCATAGAACTGTTTTCTACTTTTCCAACAATAATCCGGAAACGAAAAAAGGGCCCCAAGTGGGGCCCTTTCGGGGAAACTTTGTCCGGAGAAACGAGGGAGGGAGGGTTGTTCGCTCCGGACAGGGAAAACTTTAGTGAACTCCGGTGAGTTGCGTATGAATAGCCCGTTAAAGTACATTAATGTTTGGTAATATGATGATGAATGTATTGCAGACATTGATATATTGAAGAGTAATCGATTGCCAAACCAGCGCTTGATATTGGCTTATCTAACCAGATTTAGCTGTGGCAAGTGTCTGACAGGTGGCGATTGACGGGTTGTTGAGAGAGGAGGATAATAACCTACGACCAATAGGGTCTTTCTGGAGGATATCATGAAACGTATGCTACTTTTGTTGACCACCATGTTGATGTTGTCACTGCCAAGTATGGCGTTCGCTTGCTCTTGCGGTATGGAAGGGTGTGATGCGAACAGCGAAGCGTGTAACTGTGAGGATTGCCCGATGATGGCTACGGAAAAGGATGCGGCAGTAAAACAGGGCGCCGGTCCGTTTAATAAAGCTGATATCAATAAGGATGGGGTTTTAAGCCGGGACGAGTTTAAAGCAGTGCGTCCGGGTGCCAGGGAAAACTGTCCTTGTAGAGATGACGACTAGCGCTCAGCTGTGAGGTAGTCGCGGGGTTTAATGCGATGCATCTTCGATGATGGTGCAGATAATGGAGCGGGTGGCGCGCGGACCATCGAATTCGAATGTTCAAGACCAGGCGCTGCTCTTCTGAATCCCTCGAATTGGGTAGAAAGTTACTTAAGAAGTTACGTTATGATCACATATCCATATCATCAGGTGTCATCCCATCATTAAAGGTCTGTGCGAGCCTGTCTTTTTTAAGCAGTTCCTTGATAGAAACCAGAGAAAGTTCACTCTGAAATTTTTGTCCGCACCCGCATAACAGGTGTTCTTTCATGTTTTCCAGCACAGGGCCAATATGCCTCAATCCACTATATTGCTGTGCATAGGCTTCAATGTTACCGGTCTCTGATAATATTCCATCTTTCATATCTGCTATCACTGTTTTTGCTTCGTTAGCCGTCAGGTTACAAAACTCCTGGCCAAATCGCACAAGCATCTTCTCTTTTGCCCACCCCTTTGAACCACCAAGGTAGAGGGCCAACCGGTTATCGCCCCATGCTGCTGTGCAAAGTGCATCATACATTGGCGATAACTTACCATCTAAGATTGCAAAGTTTTTCAGGTGAGCATCTCCGTTTCGAATAAGGTTATGGAAAACGATTTGCTTAAAAAGAGGACGTAATGATTCACTATCAATTCTGCCGATGGTCTTTGCTACGTTTTCGTATGTGCCCTCGTATTTCTTTAGTGTTCCAAGACTTAGTATTGAACAGAGTTCCTCCATATCACCGTACGAGTCACCATCTTTATCGAAGCGTTCAACAAAAAGAACATGTCCCTGCTTACTGAGGGTGGTCCTGGCTACATTAAGTCCTAACTTATCAGCTAGCTCCATACACACATGCTCAACCACTGTTGAAGCGGGGAACGCATACGGGTCATACGATTTCACGATGAGATTATTCATAGCCAAAGACTTCGCCAGGAATTTTGGCTGAACGCCTGATACGCCAGATAAGAAGAACTCCCCCATAGCCGAGTTAAAAGCCGACAGCTCATCATCAGCAGAATTGATGGAATCAGGAGAGAAGAGCTGGTTCATCGGTTTGATATCTTGACCAGGCATTGTGAAGCTAAGCACGCCTACATTATTGTTGCCTACAGCGGCCAAAATATCCATGTCATCTACGTTACGTTCCAGCTTTCCTTCCAGATAGCTGACGACCTCCTTAAGAAGCTCACCCTCGGGCATGAAAGCCTGGAATGCGGGTGGAACCTCGTTAAATTCACGTTTGAGCTTTGTAGTTGGCATACTTATGGATACTGGCAAGCTTGATAGCTCATTGTAGGTATAGGAAAATGAATGTTTAGATTCCTGGCTCAATAGACCTGAGCGCGTTCTTTTTTTCCAGACATCTAATTTGCTCATTTAGACCACCTGTTTTCTTTAAGGGTTTGAAATTCTTTTTCGCGCTCTTCCTCTAGCTCTTCATGCGTTAACGGCAGAGGTTTTGCGCCTATATATAGCGCTATATCAAGACTGTTTAAAACTTTAAACAAAGTATAAGCACCAACATTCTTTAGCCCATTTTCTATGTCACTTATATGCCGACTGGAAACATCTGACTTCTCCGACAGCTCTGCTTGTGTCAAACCTTGTGCTTTCCGTTTAGACCGCACATGTTGCCCCAGAACGAACGGGTTATTGATCCAGTTCTCATCATTCATTTCTAAGATTGCAGCCATATCCACCACCCAATAAGAACAATCGTTCATATTTTAGAGGAGTATTATCCACCTTGGCGAAAACATCAAGTTATTTACGAACGATCATTCATATTATTCAACAAGGTAGGGCTGATAAGCCATATAACACAATTTCACATGCACTATCGTTCATATTGTCCGATCACTTGTATCACGAAAAAAGGGGGAGGGTCCTTTACAGATTAGCACTGCTCTTATCTGATGGTGCATCTCCGATGATGGTGCAGACAATCGAGCGGGTGGCGCGCGGGCCGTCGAATTCGCAGAAGAAGATATTCTGCCAGCGGGAGAGGCCGAGTTTACCGTCGATGAGTGGGATGGTTTCTGATGGGCCTACAAGACCCGCTTTGAGATGCGAGTCGCCGTTGCCGTCCTGCTGATCATGTAACCAGACCCCTTTGGGAATCAGTTTCTGTAACAGGTGCACCACATCGGTTTGCACACTTTCATCCCAGTTTTCCTGAATCATGATCGCAGCGGTAGCACCCTGGGCGTAGAGGGTGACAATACCGTTGCGAATGTTTGTCTCGTGCAGGCATCGGTTCACGTCGCTGGTGATATCGACCAGCTCTTCACGTGAGTGGGTGGCGATATGAATCGTGGATCACATATCGGTTATAGCAACACGATCATGGCATCACGATCAAGAGCGCAAGATAGGGCACGATCACAAACAGGATGATGCAGATCTTATAGAATGCGATACCGGCATAATGAATGGCATCAAAGCGTTCTTCAGGGATCCTGAACCAGCGGGTGTGCAAGCGGTAGACCAGATCGTGGGCAAAGATAATGATGAGCGCCCACCAGGCTAGCAGACCGATATGGATGACTGCTGACCAGAATAGTAGTTCGCGTAGCAGTTCAATGGTCATAACACACCTCCGTTAAGCATGAACGCGTGGGATCATTATACCTCAATATGCACAAAAATTCGAGGAGCGTTGAATCTCTCAAGCATCCAGTGGCTTTGGTGAATAGATAGCTATGTCATAGAGGCAGGCGTAACATGATGACACTGGTTATTGGAAGATACGGCCAGTTTTCATTGAACATTCTTTCTTCAGCAGCCTGGCTGGCAGGTATCCGTAGCACAACAATCATTCAGAAGATCATTGGCATGATCCCACCAAACGGGGATGCCATGCTCGCTCTGACGTCTAACGATTCATCAGGAGAGTACCATGGGCAAGGAACAAAAAAGCAGTAGAGAAGGCAAAAAACAAGCGGCAAAGACGCCAAAAGAGAAGAAAGCAGCCAAGAAGTTAAAAAAACAGGGCGGTTGAGTCAGACCATAATATAACAGCTTAAATCCAGCCTTTTCATGCGCAGGTGCCGATCCCGAATCGAGCGCCGTAGAATCCCTGATGCTGGATCATCGCGCAAAAACCGACAAATAACCGGCTCCACGCTTCGCCATTGTTGTCACATCGAGTACCCCGTTTGACATTCCGTATTCCGGATTCCAGAATGCGGAATTATCAAGGGGCTGTTATGGAACTGAAACAACATGATATCTACGTTGCACTCAAGCTGGTTGTTCTTAAGAGCGAACCATGCTCCATGCAACGCCTTGGTGAGATGCTCGGCATGAGTGCATCTCGCGTACACGAATCTATTCATCGCCTGATCAAAGCCAGGCTGATTCGAAAAGAGAAGGCCTATCAACCCATATTGGCCAACTTGAAAGAGTTTATTGTGCATGGAATCCGTTTTGCATTTGTACCTGAAATAGGGGAGCCATCACGAGGTGTGCCAACGGCATCATTTGCACCTGTCTTGAACAGTGCGTTTATCGCATCTAATGATCTAGCCCATGTATGGCCTGATCCGGAGGGGGAAGTGCGAGGTATATCATTTTCGCCTCTGCACAAAGCTGCGCCTAAAGCTACGCGCATGGATCCGGAGTTTTACGAATTGCTTGCCTTGGTCGATGCGATTCGTGGTGGCCGGGCCCGTGAACGCAAGATGGCAATGGATATGATTGATCAACGCCTGTCACCACAATGAAGAGAGATGATCCCAATATTGAAATGCTGCAGTTGGCCGCTGAGGGGTTAGGTCCATTGCTTGACGATGTTGTGTTTCTTGGCGGTTGTGCTGCAGGGCTTCTCATCACAGATGCTGGTGCTTCACCACCTAGAGAAACAAAAGATGTCGATGTGATTGTTGAGATTGCAAGCCGTCACGACTACTACCTGCTCTCTGATAAGCTGCGTGCGAGAGGTTTTTGTGAAGACACGCGTGAAGGCGCGCCCATATGTCGATGGATCTATCGCAGTGTGACGGTGGATGTCATGCCAACAGAGTCTTCTATTCTGGGTTTCAGTAATCGTTGGTATAAAGAGGCAATGGACAGTGCTGTACTGATTGAACTGCCTGCTGGTCATGCTATTCGTATGGTGTCGGCGCCACTGTTTCTGGCCACCAAACTGGAAGCCTTTTATGGACGGGGAAAAGGTGACTATATGATGAGTCATGACCTTGAAGATTTGATTGCAGTGGTGGATGGAAGGGCTTCAATCGTGTTTGAAGTGGAAAATTCAGGCGGTGTGCGCGACTACCTGGCGATTCAGTTTAGAACGTTACTCTCTATCGATGCATTTCTTGATGCTGTGCCAGCACATTTAGCCTCAGATACAGCCAGCCAATTGAGAAAGGATGTTGTATTACACCGCCTGCAACAGATGCGGGATAGCACTGAATGAAGGTATTGCGTTTGACCATTGGCACTAGCTGGTGGAGTGCCAGGTGAATCAGACTGATGAATCAATATTAGAGATCTTGTTTCAGGATCAGTGGCTGGTGGCGATCAATAAACCGGCCGGTTTGCTGGTGCACCGTACAAAAATCGATCGCTTTGAAACGCGTTTTGCCTTGCAGATGTTGCGCGATCAGATAGGTCAGCATGTTTTCCCTGTTCACCGTTTGGATAAACCGACTTCAGGAGTATTACTGTTTGCGCTGAACCCGGACACGGCCCGAAAAATGGGGGATCTGTTCGCAGCACGGGACAGTGAGAAAAAGTATCTGGCTGTCGTGCGCGGTTATAGCGATGAGCAGGCTGTGATCGACTATGCTCTCAAAGAGGAGCTGGATAAAAAGACGGACAAGCTGGCCAACGCAGATAAAGATGCACAGGAAGCAGTTACTGCATACCGCCGGCTGCTTACATTCGAGTTAGATTTTCCGGTAGGCCGTTATCAGACGGCGCGTTTCTCGCTGCTGCAGTTATCGCCGAAGACAGGCCGCAAACATCAGCTGCGCCGCCACCTCAAACATATCTTCCATCCCATTGTGGGCGACACGAGCCATGGTGATGGTAAACAGAACCAGTTCATGCGTGATCAGTTCCACTGTCACCGGCTGCTGCTGCATGCATCCAGGCTTCGTTTTATCCACCCGGAAACAGGAGAGCGTTTAGAGATTCATGCGCCCTTGCATGAGAGCTTTTCTGATGTGATTGCAGCCATGAAAGCTGCAGGCAGATATAAGGCGGAGTAGGCTTTGGTGCAGAAACTGAATCGGTCTTTTATTCTGGAAGGAAAACTAAATGAACTACCTACGTCATATTCATCAATGTAATCAGTGGGATCCCGCTGCTTTTATTCCCTTTATGGTGGGTGAAACTGAGTATGGACGCATGCGTCCTGCTTTTGCAGAAGAGCTGCGTCGTTTTCCTGATACATTCATCGTGGATGAAGCGGCGGTGGCTTTGCATCCGGATTTAACCGCTTTTGAGACGCGCAACAGAGCGGTGGCTGATGCACTTGATGAGCTGGTTCGTTTTGGAGCCGTCGATCATGTGATGGGAGAGCTATTTCCTGTGGTGAATGCATGGGGAGAGGAGCCTGCATTTTTGCTGGATCGGGCTGTGGTATCGGCATTTGGCGTGCGTGCATTTGGGCAACATATCAATGGTATCGTAGAGACAGAGTCCGGGCTCTCCATGTGGATCGGCCGGCGTGCAGCCGATCGTTTCGCGTTTCCGGATCTACTCGATCAGATGGTGGCCGGTGGACTGCCCTTCGGAATCTCGCAAGCGGAGAATCTTGCCAAAGAGTGTGAGGAAGAGGCAGGCATAGATGCTGAACTTGCGGCTAAAGCGGTTGAGACGGGATTTATCAGTTACCGGCGCCAAACCGAAACCGGACTGCGTTCAGATACGATCTTCTGCTATGACCTGAAATTGCCGACTTCATTCAGACCGGTCTGCAGCGATGGTGAAGTGGACAGGTTTTATCTATGGCCGGTAGAGGATGTGGCGCGCCTGGTATGCGAAAGTGACGGCTTTAAACCCAACTGTAATCTGGTGGTGATCGATTTTCTGCTGCGTCACGGTCTGATCACTGCTGATCATCCGGAATTTGATGAACTTAGCTCTGGCCTGCAATCCCTCTGAGCTACAATCACTCTGATTCTGTGGGCTTTAATCGGAGTATCATCCGGATAGAGCCGCTGAATGTTAAAAGATAAGGGCGTTTTAGTGGTTGGCCTTTTGATTGGCGAACTGATCCATGAAGTGGCCGACAATCAGCGATTCCACTCCCCATAACACGATAAGCCCAACGATTACTCCGATGATGATTTTTTTAGACAGGCTCATGATGCCTCCATGCGTTGCCAAACCAGCAGGCAGTTGTTGTTGGGCATGGCGATATTTTCTATCAGATGCAGCCTGGCATCAGAAGCCAGACGTTTGAGCCAGTTTATATCGCGAATGCCGTGCACTGGATCAGTGGCACGCAGGCAGGCATCGAACGTACGATTGCTGTCACTGCTGTGCTGACCATTCTCTTTGAAGGGACCATAGATGAACATGGATGCTCCTGGGCGCATCACGGATGGAGCAAGCGCGAATAGTGCTGCCACTGTCGTTTTGGGCATGATGTGCAGGGTATTAGCGCTATAGATCAGGTCAAATTGCTGTCTGGGCCACTCCTGTTTCTTATTCACATCGAGTGCCAGCGGATCACCCACGTTGGCAAGCTCCGCTTCGTTGATCCATGCACGCATGCCGCTATGTGTGGCTGGCAGGTCGCTGGGTTGCCAGTGGATGCCGGGCAGTGCTTTGGCAAACATCACCGTGTGTTGGCCTGTGCCGCTGCCGATCTCCAGCATAGTGCCAGAAGCGGGTGCTCGGCTTTTCAGCGCGGCGAGAATATGCGGGGCATTACGGATGCAGGATGGTGCAAAAGGTTTGTTCAACAGATCACTCAGGTAGGGCGGCCGAGTCGGATGACGTCGCTTAAGGCCGCATATTCGTTGGCACCTAAGCGGGCAAGATTAAGTTTGCCATTCTCATGTTCGCTAAGCACCCAGGCTATCGGGCGAGGAACCAGTGTCTGGATCATCTGAAAATAGCGTTGGGATGGGCTTAAGTCATTGAAGTCGATCTGCATGCTTCAATGCAACTCTTTTCGGTCTGGCGCGTAAAGTGCTTTTTATGCCCCAGCTTCATCACAGCTTCTGTTTCGGGTTGTTTATCTGTTCTGCAATGCATGGTCTATACTGATAAGAATAGGAGGTGGATCATGCCAAATATCAATATCGCCTGGTGGAATCTGGAAAACCTGTTTGATGCTGAGCATGCATCCAGAGACCCGAAACTGAACTCAACACTGACGCATGAATTGAAGGGTTGGAGTGCAGCGGTTCGGGATAGAAAAATATCGCAACTGGCGAATGTGATAGAGCTGATGTTTGATGGTGCTGGCCCGGCGCTGTTGGGTGTCTGCGAAGTGGAGAACGAAACGGTTCTGAAACGTTTGGCAGAAGCCATCAACATTCCCGGACGTGATTACAATGTCATCTCGCATGCCTCCCATGATGCCAGAGGTATTGATGTCTCTTTTATTGTCGATAAAAACGTATTGAATGTTGTAGAGAAGGATCATCAGGTGGTGATTAAACGTAATGCGACACGTGATATATTCTGGGCGCGATTAAAAGTACAAACCACAGGGGCTGAATTTGTGGCGGTGGCCAATCACTGGCCAGCCCGCAGTAGCGGTCAGTATGCGTCTGAACCATTCCGTATGCTGGCGGGTGAAACACATGCATATATTGTCTCCAATATGCTGGATGAAAAGCAGGGCGGCGATAAAAAACTGCCGATTATCTCTATGGGCGATTTCAATGATGAACCGTTTAACCGATCCATGCAGGAGTATCTGCTGGGTAGCCGTGATCCGGGACAGGTACGATTCTCCAGATCAGGCCATATGCTCAATCTTATGTGGCCGCTGATGCAGGGCCATGATCCGGGTAGTTATCTCTATGGCAGTCTCTGGAATATGCTTGATCAGTTTCTGGTCAGCTATGGCATGGTGCGCATAGATAGTCAGGTGCGTGTGAAGGTCGATAGTGTGGCCATATTCAAACCGGATATGATGAAGGGTAAGAGTGGTCGAGCGCGTAAATTCAGCAGGCCTTCAGAAAAGAGTAAATACGATTCGGATGGTTATTCCGATCATTTCCCGATTACGGTGGAGCTGATGCTTTAAGCAGGTCGGTTCAGAGTAGATAAATCAGAGAACAGTTATTTATCTGTGCACGCATCCTCATACTTATCATCAATATCAATCATGATAGCTGAGAGCTCCTGTTTAAATGATAAGGTTTGGGCGATCATCATAAGATTGAAACGATCATATTTAAGTGAATAGGTGGCGACTGTAAATTTCAGCTCTTTGAACTCACTGGGCGTTTTGCGCTTGTCAGATATCTCCTGAAAAAGTGCTCCAAATTCGGGAATGCCCTGCGGTGAGAACCAGATTGAATCCAGCCAAGGTGTTGTTTCTGCAAACGCTTGTAGCTCCCCGGTAAACAGTGGTACTGAGCCCTTTGTTTGAGCGGCAGCCCATTCAATTGGCCGCAATGGATGCATGCCTGCGATCAGTGCATAACCCATTTTATCTTTGAGTTTGGCATCCAGATGATCGTGCACGGTCTGTAGGGCAGTGGCAGAGAAGGAGGTGAAAGAGAGCCAATTGTCTGATAGATCCAACTTCTTTTCAGACACCATAGTGTTGATTAACGTAGCAACACGATGGCCTAAGTCGGTGCACTTTCCTCCTTTATCTTCTCCTGGAGCATTACAACCTCTTGTAGATTTAAGCTCCAGATAGAGGTGTTTTCCTTTGTTGATGTAACCCTCGTCAGAAAAATGTGTGAGCACATGTTTAAGACTATTATCTCTTAAGTCGTCGCTTTCAGTTTGGGCAAGTGTTTGCCACTCTTTTTTACTGTGTTTGTTGTGCATGACGAAGATGCAATCATTGCCATTTAGACATAATTTTTTATCTAAATCCGCAGCCTGAACATCGATTTCGATCGAATCGATTCCTTTGGCAGGGTCAAAGGCCTGATCTATAAGGTCGACAACTCTTTTAGCCTCGGATGGGCAATCGCGGTTCCAGTCATTGCCATGGATGTAATCGTTATCGCCAATGCCCATGGGATAATAACGGTATGAGCCGGCCTGGTGAGCAATAATTTCGAGGTTTTTATTGCGCGGTTTTCCATAAGTATCACATGTCTGAAGCAATGGTTGCAGCGCTGAAGGTAGCTGATCGCGTTGCAGACGATTGGGGCTCACCATGCAATCCTTGGTTGAAAAACCGGGAGCACTATCCACATAACAGACAACAAGCTGATTGAGCGCAGCGCATGAAGAGAGCAGCGGGGCGATCAGCAACAATAGCATCGAATATTTCATAAACTCCCCCGACAGAAACAGTGCGGCATATTCATCGTGTCTCTGGTTAGAGACTATAACCAGATTGTTTGTCGATCGGCATGCTTTATTCGGGAGATGAGGAGCTTGGGTCTGTTAGGGCGCGGAATAGAGAAATGGAAAAGAGACAAAAGGGATCATAAGAACCCTTTTGTCGCAATGCTTATATTGATCAGTGTTGTTCATCTTCGCTGCGTAGTTTTTTGCGGCCGGTGATCATGGCGCGTGGCAGGTTCTCTCCGTGTAGCAGGCTGGAAATGAGCACGCCACCGAGATGCAGGGCAATCAGTAGTAGCATCAGATTGGCTGTGAGTTCGTGGATATCCTCCCAGAAATCATCACCCTTGTGTTTGCGATCTGAATCGCCCCAGTTTTTCCAATCTCCCCAGTCATCATCTGCATAAGCGCTTGAGATGGTGATAGGGCTGCCATCTGCTAATGGGCCTTTGCCTTCAGCGGCATAGGTTAACAGACCAGTCCAGCTCAGCACGATCAGCATCAGCAACATGATAATGACCATCGCTCCACCGGCCGGATTGTGGCCAATATAGTGTTTGGGGTGGCGGCTAAGCAGGCTTTTTAGATACTGTTTTATCACAGCGGGTCGATAGACAAAACCGGAGAAGCGGGCATGTTTTGTGCCGATGATGCCCCAGATCAATCTGAATGTGATCAGACCAGCAATGATGTAGCCGGCCCAAGCGTGCACAGTGTCGAGATCACTCTCGCCACTGATGTAAGCCACTGCAAAAAACAGTACTAAAGACCAGTGAAAAATACGGACGAGCGGATCCCAGACCTTGATTGATTCAGTTTGCATCATGTTACCTCCATGTGCCAAGAATGGCCGAAGGCTGACAAGTCAGGCTGAATCTAAGCTGAAAAATGGTCTACAATGCCATTACCATGATTCGGAATAATGGCGGTGAGCAGAGCATAACTCTTTATTGGCGCATTTATTGCTACGATTTTACTGTTTCAGGGTGATATAACATCGTGTATGCGGGCTGCTTAAGTCGAGTTAGGGCAATCTGTTGCGGATGGGAGGGGTGTGATGACCACAAATAGTGAAGACCATGGACAGACAGGTGCCCTGATGGTCACTGATATGGAGTCCCGAATCATTCGAGTAAATCCGGCATTCTGTGCACTGACCGGTTATGCATCCAGAAATATTATCGGTTGTTTGTCATCGGATCTGTATGGTTTGCCGGAGCATATTGGCGAGTTAAGCAGTATCGAAGCTGAAGCATTGAGAAACGACGGTATCTGGACTGGTAACGTCAATATTAAGAAAGAGAATGGCAAGGTTGTGAAGGGGATTCAGACAACCGTTTCTACTAATGATGAGGATGAGGGTTTTACCCACTATATTCATATCATCGAAGCACTTAATACGGGCCATAATCTGGGTGGTTATGACCAGAATACGCAACTGCCTAATCGTAATATGTTTAAAGAGATGCTCTCGCAGGAGCAGGCCAACGCCAAACGCAAAAACTTTCAGCTGGGTGTGCTGATTATCGATGTCGACAACTTCAAGGTGGTCAATGACGCACTCGGTCAGAAAAAAGGCGATCAGATGCTGGGTAAGATTGCCGAACGGCTGAAATACCAGCTGCGTGGCAATGACCTTATCGCATGCCTTGGTGGCGATCAGTTCGCCGTGCTTTTGCCCGATCTTGCCCATCCGGAAGATGCCAATATTGTCACCTTAAAATTGATGCATGCGCTGGAAACGGGTTTTGATATTGATGGCAATGATATCGTTGTTACTATCAGTGTAGGTATTGTCATTTTCCCCGGTGATGGTGATGACAGCGAAGCCCTGTTACGGCATGCCGAACGCTCGATGTTCAATGCCAAGGAGGAGGGTGGCAATAGCTACCAGTTTTTCAAAGCATCCATCCATCACTCTGCCATTAATCGATTAAGCCTTGAAAGTGAGATGAGAAAAGCGATTGAACGCGAAGAGTTTGT
>JAJFLF010000309.1 GCA_021772845.1 Mariprofundus sp. | reverse complement strand
TACTCACCGAGCACGGCCTCTTTACCTATGCAACCGTTAACCCACTGTTAAACGGCTGGAAATCCACCTCAGGAAAATACCGCATCAAGATGCCCAAAGCTAGCAACATGAACATCTCAAATTATAGCTGGAAAATCGTCTCATTTGTACCAGCTGAATCCGTATTAGCAGACTCTGAACGCTTGCGAACCCCCATGTTAATCCTGGGTGTTATTCTCATGATGATCTGGGGCATGTACGCATTAATATCATCAAGTGCCAAAGTGCAGAAAAAGTCAGCCCGAAAGATTCTTAAAGAGAAAGATCAACGCATTCATGAGATTGTTGATTCTGCCTTTGACGGCATCATCACCATTGATGAAAAGGGCATCATCAGCTCATTTAACCCCGCCGCTTCAGCCATCTTTGGTTATGCTCCCAAAGAGATCATAGGGAAAAACATCAGCATCCTCACTCCTTCACCTCACCGGGAAATGCATGATGATTATCTCACCCACTATATTCAAACAGGCGAAGCGCATATTATCGATCAACCGCGAGAGGTGGAGGCTGTCAGAAAAGATGGTTCGCTATTCCCGATGAGCCTCTGTGTTGGAGCCAGAGATTATGGTGACCGCTGGATGTTTACCGGCATCGTCCGGGAATCACCGAACGCAAGCAGATGGAAGAAGAGCTCAAAAAGATGGCTGTCACCGATGCGCTGACAGGGCTTTATAATCGCGGTTATCTTAACGAATGCCTCGACAATGAATATCGTCGAGGCATTCGTTACGGCACCCCTCTCTGTCTGATTATTCTAGATGTTGATCATTTCAAAAGTGTGAATGATACCTATGGTCATCCAGCTGGAGACAAAGTACTGATTGATATGGCATCCGAGCTCAAACATCACTCTCGAGATATCGATATCGTTGCACGTTATGGTGGTGAGGAGTTTGTACTGATCCTTCCGCAAACCGACAGTAAGAGCGGTTTGATCCTGGCCGAACGGTTGCGGGCAGCAGTTGAAGCCCTGGAGATTCCGATTCACGATGAATTAAATCTAAATATTACTATCTCGATAGGTCTGGTCGCCATCCCTGAGACAGAAACAGATTCAGCCGATCGCGCCCTCTATCAGGCCAAGCATTCTGGCAGAAACCGGGTGATTCTCAGTACAGAGTAGAAATATTTACTGTAATCCGGACTATAAAAGGATTATTCTATGGTGAGAGTGGACACTTCGGGAGGCTGATTTGCATGAGCTGCATCTGAAATACGACCTGAACTTTATGGATCTGTATCACAGGCAGGGTCTGAAGCGTATCGATGAATTGTTTATCGCTCTGCTTGAGACTCAGGATTCTGATCTTGCAAATCGTCTATTGGTCTCCAGATCCAACCCTTCTTGCCTGGATAAAAAGAGTGAATCCGCCCTGCTGATTGCATTGGCACCACATCTGGAAACATTCATCGCAGAACTGTTTGATATTGAGAGCGACATCAAACAGCTGGCAGAAAAACAGGAGCTATTGTCTCCATTATACCTCTGCAAAAAACAGTTCATTCAACGTCTCAATAAAAAAACGGCTAATCATAATATCATTGATGATCATGAAGCAGGTCTGCTTGCCGATGAACTTAGCGCCATGTTTGCTGAAACATTCAATGAGCTGGATTTTGCAAAGCATGTGATGGACTGGCTTCAAGAAAAAGAGAACCATAGCGAAGCGCTGGATAAAGCAGGCGCTTATGCCAGATGGGCAGTCCAAAGCCCGGCAGGACGCAACAAACACGCAGATGGCCTGTTATTCAAACTGGCTGATTCAGTTGATCCCATGCACTGGGTCCCCGTGCAACATTCAGAAACCGATGCCGTAGATACAATGCATGGGGCTGACGAGACTCAGCGTATTCGTGAGGGATTTAAACTCACCGATCACGGCACTGATCTTAATGGTGCTCTTGATCAGGCTAATTACTGCATCTGGTGCCACAAGCAGGGCCGGGACTCCTGTTCCTTCGGTCTGAAAAACAAAAAAACCGATCAATTCAAAAACAGTCCGTTTGGCGTTGAACTGGCCGGATGCCCATTGCAGGAAAAGATATCCGAGATGAATATGCTTAGCTCACATGGTCAAACGCTCGGAGCCTTGGCTATGGCATGCGTGGATAATCCTATCGTAGCAGCCACCGGTCATCGTATATGTAATGACTGCATCAAAGCCTGTATTTACCAAAAACAGGAGCCTGTGAATATTCCACAGATTGAGTCTCGCATACTCAAAGAGATATTGAACCTGCCTTGGGGTTTTGAGATTTATAGCCTGTTAACACGCTGGAATCCGCTGAATTTGAGGCGGCCTCTGCCAAAAGAGCTGTCAGGGTATAAGGTGCTTATCGGTGGTCTTGGTCCTGCAGGTTTTACGCTGGCTCACCACTTGATGAATGAGGGCCATACCACTGTCGCTGTCGATGGCCTGAAGATTGAACCCCTGCCCATTGACATTGCAGGCAAGAGAAATGCAGATAAACGCATCAATTTTAAAGCCATCCGGCACGTCTCTGACCTGTATGAATCACTCGATGACCGCATCATGGCAGGATTTGGCGGTGTCACTGAATACGGCATCACCGTACGCTGGGATAAAAATTATCTGAAAATCATTCGCCTGCTGTTGGAGCGCCGCGATCAATTTGCCATGCATGGCGGTGTACGTCTGGGCAGTACCATCACGTTTGATGAGGCCTTTGATATGGGCTTTGATCATATCGCTTTGTGCCTTGGAGCCGGAGCACCAACGGTAATCGCCATTCCCAATGGCATGGCACGTGGTGTGCGTCAGGCATCTGATTTTCTGATGGCTCTGCAACTAACAGGTGCAGCCAAGGCCAATTCCATCGCCAATCTGCAAATCAGACTACCCGTTGTTGTGATTGGTGGAGGACTAACCGCGATTGATACCGCTACAGAGGCCCTGGCCTACTATCCAGTACAGGTAGAGAAATTCCTGAGCCGCTTCGAAACACTGGTTTCAGAGTCCGACGAGCAACATGTTCGTGCCTGCTGGAATGAGGAAGAGCGCATCATTGCCGATGAATATCTGACCCATGCCCGTGCCATCCGCACAGAACATCTCAAAGCAAAGGCAGAAGCACGCACGCCTGATATTCTGAGCTTGCTCAATAGCTGGGGTGGTTCAACCATAGCCTATCGCAGACGCTTGATTGATGCGCCCAGCTACACCCTGAATCACGAAGAGATCGTCAAAGCCATGCAGGAGGGTATCCGTTTTTCTGAACTGCTCTCTCCGGCTTCAATTGATATTGATCAATACGGTCATGCCAAAGCGATCAGATTAGAGCGCACTCAACTGAATGAAGAGGGAAAACTCGAAACAACAGATGAATCTGTTTGTCTGCCGGCCCGCTCCATTCTCGTGGCCGCAGGTACCAAACCCAATACCATACTCGCTCAGGAATATCCAGATCAGTTCACCATGGATGGTAAATATTTTCAGGCCGTCAATGATAATGGGCAGCCCGTAACACCAG
>JAJFLF010000308.1 GCA_021772845.1 Mariprofundus sp. | reverse complement strand
TTTCGTATAAACCTTTCGATCTTTCATCTGACAGCTCCTTAGCTGTCACCTAATTTACATGTCCGTGAAAATAGGGCTAGTTCATAATGTCCCCCAACCAGAGCCCAGATCAACAACAACCCTCTTACCATCAACCTGTTCACAGGCACTTAGAATAGCCAGACGCGCCTGTAGCGAACTGGGCATCGGCGATATGTCTGTTTTCAGCGTAAACCATAAAATCGAGACAACGCAAAAACATATGAGTCCAATGACAACAACTTCAAACATGCAATGGTCCTCCTATAGCAAGGATCAACACAATCATAAAAATGGCAATAAGATATATTCTTGCTCTGCTAATTCATCGCCTTTAAAATTGTCGAGGTAAGGAAAAACAATCACAAGGTAGGCTCAGCTATCGCCAATTCACCAACACAATACTTCTACCTATTAATGATGGGCATTTGAAGATTCGAGTTTAATGAACAGACGCAGCCGGGCTTTCTGTAGCAATCTCTTTGGATGGAAGCACTAACCCTTTGGCAATCGCTGCTGCAAGCTTTTTGATTCCATCGCGTACCGCCAGTTTTATCCGGCTGCCATCGTTTTCAGCCCAGGAACGTGCAATAGCTGATTCACCGGCTGATGCATCCATCACTTTATCAGATGAGATCGCCACCTTATCTTTATAAACTGGATCTTTTGCATCTTCAATATAAATCGCATGGTTTGATGTTGTATTCAACAGGGTAAAATCAGAGGCTAATTTATAATTGGCATCAACAAGCAGAATGGCATTGCTGGATCTCTTATCAAACATCTTTTTACGTTCTGATGAGCTTAAAGCATCCACAATCTCCACCTGTTCAACATGAAGCCATGAATGCTGCAGTTGCTTTGATAGCTCCGAAGCCAACTCCTTACGAAAATCTATATCAGTGAGATGAGCGCGCAGTGGCAATACCATGTCTCTAGCTGCTCTGGAACGACTGGATTCATCCGCGGCATTCACTAAAGCAGCCATCATTCCACCACCCAAAACTATCCCCGCCTTTGATGCTTCAACCACAGCCCCGAGATCTTTCTGAGCAACAACTAGAATAACAGTGCTGGATGTGATTTTTGCCGCATTTTCAGTTGTAATACCAACCTGCTGCTTTGCACAAGCAGCAGTCATCAAGGCAAGCAATAGCGCCATAATCCAGTAATGTTTCATTTATCCTCCAAACATGGGTGATCTTTTTTTTCGCGAACTTTGCCATCAAATATGAAGAGGTGCATCACCAACATTGAGGCTGAAGAGAGCTATCTTTCTGATTTTATTCCGTAAAACCTCACGCACCGCACAAACAAATTCTAAGTTTAAGCCAAGAGCGGCTTCCGCTAATCATTTCACCCGTAGATAAAACCACCCTTTTCATTCTTCACTGATGGCATCATCATCCGCAGCAGATTTAAATTAGAGGTACTATCGGTGTCAGAGCATTATTTAGCACAGGAAATTGAAGCGAAATGGCAACAGCGTTGGCAGGCATCAGGCATTGATGCCGTTGCTGAAGATGATGAGCGTGAATCTTATTACTGCCTGGTGATGTTCCCTTACCCATCCGGCAACCTGCATATGGGCCATGTACGTAACTATTGCCTTGGTGATGCCGTGGCGCGTTATAAACGCATGCAGGGTTTTAATGTACTGCACCCGATCGGATGGGACGCCTTCGGCCTGCCTGCAGAGAATGCAGCGATCAAACACAACCGTCCGCCAGCAGAATGGACCTATGCCAATATCGATCAGATGCGTGTGCAGCTTAAAGGATTAGGACTCTCTTATGACTGGAGCCGTGAAATCGCCACCTGTCACCCCGACTATTATCGCTGGGAACAGTGGCTGTTCACCAAGTTGATGGAGAAAGGGATCGCCTACCAAGCCAATGCGGAAGTGAACTGGTGTGACCCTTGTCATACCGTGCTGGCCAATGAGCAGGTGGTTGATGGTGTATGCTGGCGTTGTGATACAGCAGTGCATCGCAAAAACCTGAAACAGTGGTTTATCCGCATCACTGATTACGCTGAAGAGTTGCTGACGGATCTGGACACATTGACCGGCTGGCCTGAAAAAGTAGTTGGCATGCAGCGCAACTGGATTGGTAAATCCAGCGGTGCGGAAGTCACCTTTGGGCTGGAAAATAACGATGAAGTTCTCGATATTTTCACTACCCGCCCCGACACCCTGATGGGTGTAACCTATATGGCTGTTGCGGCAGCACATCCACTGGCTAAAAAAGCGGCGGAGTCGAACCCTGAACTGGCTGAGTTCCTGGATGAATGCAGCACCATTTCCACTAAAGAAGCCGACGTTGAAACGATGGAAAAGAAAGGCATGCCCACAGGTTTCAATGCGGTGCATCCTATTACCGGTGAGCTGATTCCTGTCTGGGTGGCCAACTTTGTATTGATGACATATGGCACAGGTGCCGTGATGAGCGTACCAGCACATGACGTGCGCGATTTTGATTTTGCGAAAAAATACGATCTACCAATTAAACAGGTCATCCAACAAACGGATAGTGTATGGGATATTGAGAGCGCTGCATTTACTGAAAGCGGCGTCTTGATCAATTCAGGTGAATTTGATGACACTGCATCGCTTGACGCTAAAAAGAGCATCACTGATTGGCTGGCTGCACATGAGAAAGGCGAAGAACGCACCCAGTATCGTCTGCGCGACTGGCTGGTTTCCCGCCAACGTTATTGGGGCGCACCAATCCCTGTGATCCACTGTGATGATTGTGGTGCGGTCGCTGTTCCAGAAGATCAGCTGCCTGTTGAACTACCAACACATCTGCAACCCACCGGTGGTGCATCTCCATTGACCGATTGCGAAGCGTTTAAACATGCCGATTGCCCGAACTGTGGCAAAGCTGCGGTGCGTGAGTTGGATACCTTTGATACCTTCATGGAATCGTCCTGGTATATGAATCGCTACACCAGCCCGCGTGATTCAAATGCCATGGTGAATGCCGATGCCGTGGCGCGTTGGGCACCAGTGGATCAGTATATTGGTGGCGTGGAACATGCAGTGTTGCATCTGCTCTATGCACGCTTTTATCACAAACTGATGCGTGATGCCGGACTGTTCACATCTGAGCAAGGTGGTGATGAACCATTCAAAAACCTGCTAACACAGGGCATGGTACTCAAAGATGGTACCAAGATGTCCAAGTCCAAAGGCAACACAGTTGATCCGAAAACGATCATTGAACGTTTTGGAGCCGATACCGCGCGCCTGTTCACACTCTTTGCAGCCCCGCCAGAAAAAGAACTGGAGTGGAATGATGCGGCTGTAGAAGGTTCATATCGTTTCCTGAAACGTGTATGGCGATTACTTGAAAAGCTGGACAAAAACGAAGGTGAAGGTGATGCCGCGGCAGTAAAAGCGATTCGCCTCTCCATTCACGCCACCATCAAAAAAGTAACCCATGCATTTGAACAGGGATTTGCATTTAACGTTGCAATCGCAGCATTGATGGAGCTGTCCAATAGCTTGCAAGCTTATCAACCCAAGGGAGCTACCGGTGCAGCAGCTTACCGCGAAGGCCTACAGGCGCTGGCGACCATGTTGGCACCATTCGTACCGCACTTTGCATGTGAGCTGGGCGAACTGCTTAACATGGAACAGGTGACTGTGATCAGCGTCTGGCCGGAAGTGGATGAAGCAGCGCTCGTACAGGATGAGATTACGATAGGCGTGCAGGTACAGGGGAAACGCCGCGGTGAGATCACCATTGCCAAAGATGCCACTCAGGATGTGGCGATGGCTGCAGCACAAGCCGAACCATCTATCTCCAAATGGATGGAAGGTATGCAGGTAGTGAAGGTGATTCTTGTACCGGGTCGTTTGCTCAACATCGTGGTGAAACCGGCGTGAAAAAGCATCTATGGCTCCCTTTCATGACACTGCTGCTGGTTTTGTCATTGGGGGGCTGCGGTTATCATCTGGTGGGTCATGGTGATGAAGATGGTGCCATCCCCTCTGATGTCAAAGCGATCAGCCTTGTCGGTAATGCCGAATCCAGGCTGCTATCTCAATTGCGGCAGCGGCTGCAGTCAGATCGTTATGCCATTATTGATGCAAAAGAGAGCGAAGATGAAGCAACTCACGCCATGTTACACATCAATATTTCACCGTTAACATTTACCCCTTCCGCCTATGATGTAGCAGGTATAGCAACCCAATATGTCATGGTTTTCACAGGCTCACTCATGCTGGTGCACGAAGGCAAAACAATTTGGCAGAGTGGTGCGATTTCAAGGCGAGGTGATGTATTCGTGGCTGGCGGGCCGACCAGTATCGAAGCCTCTCGCGAACGATTGTTAAAAGACCTGCACAAGCAGTGGTTATCCGATGCTGTGGGTCGCATCCGTTCCGGTTTTTAACGTTATCCTATGCGCCTGAATCCTGATCGGCTGTTACCTGCTCAGCATCATGTTTATTACCTGTTTGGTGAAGATCATGATGCGCTGTACGAAGCTGCAGAAGCACTACTTTCCGCCGGAGATGATGCTCTACGCATGCGCGTGGATATCTCCGAGCTGGCACGCATCGAAGAGGAATCCAAAAACCAGGGCCTGTTCGGGCCTTCGCGTTGTTATGCCATGATACGCAATGCGCAATCTGCCAATCCTAAACAGTCG
>JAJFLF010000307.1 GCA_021772845.1 Mariprofundus sp. | reverse complement strand
CTCGAAAAGTGGGTGGCTGGCATATTTTGCATCCTACTGCGCAATGGAAAAATGATCAGACGATTGCCTATCATCTGGTCGTAGTGAAAGGTGAGAACTACCCGCGCTGGGCAAAAGGACATTTGAGTTTTTCGGTGATTGCTCCAAATGGTGATGTGATTGCATTGAACAACAAACGCGGGAAACGTTCACTGAAATTTGATATGACTACCCATGCGTTTTTTGAGGGTGTTATCCCATGGTCAAAAGAGTGGCAGCCAAAAATATTGAATATTACACTGTTTGATAAACGCGGAAAAAATAATCAGACAATTGAAATTCCTGTTTTAAGCAGGCAAGCATTGAAACCTGCAGAAGCACCGTTTGCTAAAGTGAATGCAAGCCAGGCAGCTGACCACGATACAGATGAAGAGGTGGGACAATGATTAAACCATATCTGCATTGGAATCCTAAAATTGCATCATCAGCGTTTATTGCTGAATCGGCCGATGTGATAGGGCGAGTCACGATTGGTGTGGATTCGAGCATCTGGTATCAGAGTGTATTGCGTGGTGATGTGCATGATATTGTGATTGGTGATCGCTCCAATATTCAGGATTTAACGATGATTCACACCAGTGGTGGGATTAGTCCCTGTGTAGTGGGCAATGATGTGACGGTGGGTCATCGCGTGATTCTGCACAGCTGTGAAATTCAGGATCGCTGTCTGGTAGGTATGGGCTCGATTATTATGGATCAGGCGGTACTGGAAGAGGGTTGTTTTCTGGCGGCAGGATCACTGGTGACGGAACGTAAGGTGCTGCGTAGCGGTTATCTCTATGCGGGTTCGCCTGCCAGAGAGTTGCGTGAGCTTAAGGATGAAGAGAAAGCTTTTTTACTACGTTCTGCCAGCCACTATGTTGAGGTCGCGACTAACCATAAGCAGGATTAATGATGACTAATGCACAACGTTTTGCCGCTATCGATATTGGTTCGAATACTTTTCGTTTGATGATTGCAGAATCAAACCCTGCGACATCAGCTACACCCTGGAAGATCATTCATTATACCCATAACATCATTAGATTAGGTGAAGGGTTGCATCATAGTGGTGTGTTGTCCGAGGCGGCGATGGCGCGTGGCCTGGCTGCATTTCAAGCTTATGCCGGTTTGCTGGCGCAATATGATGTCAGTCCGGATCTGACCCATGCCGTTGCGACTGCAGCCATGCGTGAAGCATCCAATGGCGAGCTGTTCCGGGATAAAGTAGCAGAAGAGACAGGTATCAATATTTCCATTATTGCCGGTGAAATAGAAGCGGGCATGTCTCTGGCAGGCTCATCTGCAGTGCTCAAAGAAGAAACCCGCGCAGATATGTTGTTGTTTGATATTGGTGGTGCGAGCACTGAATTTATACGGGCTTCGGCCTCGGCTCTGAATGATGGGGAAACGGTTGCCAGAGATGCGATCAGTCGAAAGATGGGCGTGGTTCGACTGGTTGAAGCGCATCTGAAATCAGATCCACCATCGCAGGCTGATTATCAAGCTTTGCTGGCTGCTGCGAATGAGCATCTTGCTGCAGTAGAGGAGTATTGGGGTGATCATGAAGCTCCAACGGCTTTGGTGGGTACGGCCGGAACTGTAACTACGCTGGCCGCTGTCGCACTTGATCTGTGCCCATATGATGCCGATGTAATCAATAACTATAGTATGAGCAGGGCTGTATTTGAGTCATTGCGTGATCGTTTGTTGGCGATGAACCATGAACAGCGACAGGCTGTTCGTACGATTGAAGCAGGACGTGCTGACTTGATTGTTGCAGGTTTAGCTATTGTAGAAGCGGTGATGAATCGCTGGCATTATGATGAACTGATTATTGTTGATGCAGGCCTGTTAGAGGGCGCCTGGCTCTCTGTTAGTAACTAATAAGGTCAGAAAGCAATAAATTCAGTAACCATTATAAAGTTAGTAATTAATAAAGAGTGGTGTTGTTTAAACGGTATGCTCAGGCAGCAGGCTGCTGATAAAGGCATCGGGATCAAATGGCATCAGATCTTCCAGTGTTTCACCAACCCCGACATAACGAATAGGCAGGCCGAAGGTGTGTGAAAGCTGCAATACAATGCCGCCTTTTCCAGATCCGTCGAGTTTAGTGACAATCAATCCTGTTGTGCCGGCTACTTCACGGAACTTTTCAACCTGAACAACGGCATTTTGTCCTGTGCCGCCATCAACCACTTGCCACACTTCATGCGGTGCATCAGGGAATGCTTTGCTGATCACGCGCCGCACTTTGGCTAACTCATCCATCAGGCCACGATCTGTTTGCACGCGTCCTGCCGTATCGACAATGACCACATCGTAATTTCTGGCTACTCCGCGTTGTACCGTATCAAAAGCGACAGATGCTGGATCTGCTCCGTCGTGTTGGCGTACCATGTCTGCTCCGGCGCGCTCCACCCATACGGCTAGTTGATCAACTGCTGCAGCACGAAAGGTGTCACAAGCTCCAACTAATACAGATTTTCCCTGCTGGCCGAACATAGTGGCCAGTTTTCCTATGGTGGTTGTTTTACCAGTACCATTTACACCGACTACCAGTAGTACAAATGGGCCTGTCTCGCTTGTATTGATCGCTTGAGAGTCTGGTATCATGGAAAGCATGGATGTTTTTAGTGCTTCGATAGAGCTGCCACGACGCTTGCGTGCCTGCTGAACTAAAGAACCGGATAGTTCACCACCACAATCAGCCATAATCAAGCCATCTTCAATATCCATCCACTCTTCTTCGGATAGTGCATCAACAGATCCACCCGGCACCAACTGGGCCAAGCTATCGCGGCTACGCGACAACCCCTGTTTCAATCTGGAAAAAAATGAGGACATGACTGCTCCCTGATGCGGATATGAGTTATTGCATTAATTGAATTTCAGGATGACAAGATTCAAATGCTTGTCCATGACAATTTCCTGCATTCTGCATTAAATCAGAGCAATACCAAACTACCCTTAAAATAAGTGCATCTATTAAAGCTGTAGTCTCCTAACAAACTAGACGCTTTGTTTATTACAGTGGCGCTTTTAAATAGTAGCCGGAGCATCTTGCCATTCGATGACTTTGACACTTTTAATGAGCACGGGCGTAGTGGGAACATTCTGCATACCACCTTTGTTGCCGGTTGATACGGCTTCGATCTTGCGTACTACATCCATGCCGCTGGTGACTTTGCCGAAGACTGCATAACCCCATCCGCGGGAAGTTTTGCCGCTATGGTTGAGGAAGTGATTGTCCTTGGTGTTGATGAAGAACTGATTGCTGGCTGAGTGCGGATCGGATGTTCGTGCCATGGCGATTGAACCGGTGGTGTTTTTTAAGCCGTTATCGGCTTCATTGGTAATGGGGGCGAGGTTGGCTTGTTTTTGCATGACCTTGTTGAAACCACCACCCTGAATCATGAAGTTG
>JAJFLF010000306.1 GCA_021772845.1 Mariprofundus sp. | reverse complement strand
GGGCCACACCAAGGGGCCCAAAAATCAACAACAACAGGACCGGAAGCTTTTAATACATCGGCATCAAAGCTTTCGTCGCTAACATGAATAATTAAATCTGAAGACATATGTTTTCCTCGTTTGTTGGTTTGAATAGTCGATACGTTAGTTCGAGGGGAGAAAAGCGTCAACCATGTCAAAAGAAAATAGATTAACAGATATCATTCGCCAGCGTATGGACAGAGCTGGCGGATCACTCCCTTTTGAACAGTTTATGCAGGCTGCGCTGTATGAACCGGGTTTGGGTTATTATGATACCAAAACGGTATTTGGAGAGAAGGGAGACTTTGTTACCGCTTCCGAGTTAGGGCCGTGGCTATCTTTAGCGATGGCAGATCTTATTTATAATGCATGGCAGCAGATGGATGAGCCAAACGATTGGGTTCTGATTGAGCAGGGTTCCGGTTCCGGTCAGCAGCTGGCCGCACTGCTGGATATTCTGGACCAACTTTCCATGCACCCGCCTGTAATGGTCATTTCAGTTGAGCATTGTGCCCAGCTTAGAGAGCGTCAGTCTCAACTCTATGCTGAACGCCATCTGGATGTTCGGCTGGTGGCATCGCTCGATGAGATCGAAGCCTCAGAACACGTTATCTATTATAGTAATGAGTTGCCGGATGCTTTTCCTGTATCGTGTTTTCATTATAAAGATGGTGATTTTTATGAGCGATCTGTTGGACTGCAGGAGGATGTCTTCTGTTGGATTGATGCTGAACAGCCTATGCAACAGAAACCAGATATTGCACCTGAATTGATTGAAGCGTGGCCGGAAAGTTACAAGAGCGAGTGGAATCCAGCATTGTCTGGATGGCAACGGCAGTTATCAGGTATTATTAAAAGCGGTTTTATATTTACCGTCGATTATGGTTATTCGCATCAGGAATATTACAGGCAGGCACGTGTGGAAGGCTCTTTGTTGGCGCATATTGGCCAGAGTGCAACAGATGATGTGCTCGTGTTGCCGGGCAGTCGGGATATTACAGCCCATGTTGATTTCACGGCTCTAGTTCAGGCTGGGCGCGAATCTGATTTGATGCCGTTAGTGTGGATGTCACAGGGTGGCTGGTTGGCGCAATCACCATCAGTGCAATCGCTGATTCAATCACTTGCGGCACAGAATGATGCGGTAAGCATGCATCTGCTGGCACATGCCAAGCGTATGTTAATGCCATTTGGCATGGGTGAGGTGTTCAAGTTGCTGGTGCAGTCGAAAGGCATTGACGCTAAAACCCCCGATTACCTTCAGCAGTTTGACCATCTGGACGTGCTTTGATGGCAAAGATTATATTTGAAAATGAACAGAGTTTTTCGGAAGATGATTTAGAGCTGTCGCTGCTGGAGATCTCACTGAAACATGATATTCCGCATATGCATGTCTGTGGTGGTAATGCCCGCTGTTCTACCTGCCGGGTGATGGTTTGTGAGGGGCAGGAAAATCTGTTGCCCATGAATGAAGCAGAGCAAAAGTTGGCTGAGAAAAAAGGCTTGGAAAGCAATATTCGCCTTGCTTGTCAGGCGCGTACGAAAGGCGACGTCTGCGTGCGGCGTTTGGTGCTGGATCATCAGGATGCTGATCTCGCGATGCATGAGATGCAGGCAACCACCGGACGAGAGCAGCCCGTGGTTATATTGTTTAGTGATATCCGTGGTTTTACTGCGTTTTCAGAACGCCATCTCTCCTATGATATTATCCATATTCTCAATCGATATTTTCAGGAGATGGGTGAAGTAGTATTGGCCAATCACGGTTATATCGATAAATATATGGGCGATGGTTTGATGGCGCTGTTCGGTGTGGATGAGCAAGATAGTGATAAGATGTGCATGCATGCAGTCACGGCCGCATTACAAATGGAAACTGCATTGAAACGCGTGAATACATATTTGAAACAAAACTTTGATGAGCAGTTTGAAATCGGTGTTGGTGTGCATGTTGGAGAGGTGGTGCTTGGTCAAATCGGTCATCGCGACAACGCTCATTTTACAGCCATTGGTGATGCGGTGAATATGGCCTCAAGGGTGGAAGGGGAAACAAAGAGCATTGATTCTTCCGTGCTGGTTTCGCAGTGTATGTATGCACATATCCATGAGCAAGTTGAGATTGGACAAACTGTGAAAACGCAGTTGAAAGGAAAAAGTGGTGACTATCTGTTATATGAAGTGTTGGGGTTAAAGAGCGAGTGAGTACATTGGATGTTTGTGAAGGAGTAGCAGAAAAGCTGTTGCCCGGTGGTGAAACACTGGTGCGTGTGGATGGGGTTTCGGTACTGGTCAATAACGCCGTGCCCGGAGATGTGCTGCAACTGAATATGCAGGGTAAACGTCGTGGTGTGTTGCGCGCGGATATTGAACAGGTGATTGAGGCTTCTGACCAGCGTGTGGAAGCTGCTTGCCCTGTAGCGGGGCAGTGTGGCGGTTGTGCGTTGCAATACATTTCCAGAGAAGAGCAAGCAGTTGTGAAATCGGAATGGGTGGCGGATGCATTCAAAGGTCTGATGGATTCAGACACAGAGTGGGTGCCTGTTCAGCTTATCGAAAAACATGTGCGGAGGCGACTGCGGTGGTTTGTTGGTAGCGATGACGAGGGAGCTTTTCTTGGTTTTTATGCGCCAGCCACGCATCAGGCGGTTCGCCATGAAACATGCATGGTGACCAGCCCTGAATTAAATGCAGTGCGCTTGCTCATAAAAAAGAAGATCAATTTGAAAATTTTGGAAAGTGTGCAGGCTGTGCAGCTGGATGACGGCATTCACATTGTGTTGGAGGGTGATATTCGCCCTAAGGTCGTAGATGTTGAACAGCTTGACGGGGTAGTTCTGCAGTGGTGGTGGCGTGATGACAATCGCATTACCCGTCCATTGCGCAAGCCCAAAAAAATATTTCACGACCTGTTACCAGCCGGAAAAATTGATGTGTCATTGATTGTTGGGCCTGATGATTTTGTGCAGGGGCAAC
>JAJFLF010000305.1 GCA_021772845.1 Mariprofundus sp. | reverse complement strand
AAGGAAATGGTGAGTGTATTCTATTGGTGGATGATGATGAAACTGTATTATCTACGGGTAAGGAAGTACTGGAAAACTTGAATTATAAGGTGGTCACTGCGATTGATGGTCAAATGGCTGCGGAACTTTATGAACGCCAGGGCAGCGATATTGACCTGCTTATATTTGATGTGGTGATGCCGAAAATGGGCGGGGTAGAAGCCCTGGAAGCGATTCGTAAGATCGAACCAAATGTGAAAGTGATATTCTCAACCGGTTATGACAAATTAAGCAGGTTAAAGAGTAGAGAGGTTGATTTGAGTTTGGAAGTTGTGCTCAAAAAACCGTTTTCAATCTCTGAGCTTGCTGCTGCTATAAGGCAAAAGTTGGATAATTAAACTGACGATTTTGGATACATAGTGTCTAGATATTTGAATGCGCAAGTAGTTTATATGAAAAAGAATTTAATCATCGTTAGAAATTCGACTAGCTATTATTGGAGTTGGTTCGGTAATAGACAGCTTTAAATAGGGCGTACGTAACGAGTTCGAGGTCGATGAATAGTCTAAAGCAGCTACGAAGGTACAGCGCTCATCGTTTCCCATAGCTGAGGCAAAATGATGCTGCATGACTAAAATATCAGTTTGAATGCGTCAGGAGTCCATTTTACCTAGATACTTGAATCTGGGTACGCGCTTGCCTTCAAAGTCTTTCATGTCGTGGAACATATCAAGAGGCCTCACCCAAATAGCTTGTTCTCCGTACAAGGGACGGTAGACCACAAGTTTCTCCATGCTTTCAGAATGGGTGGCGGTAGCAATAACTTCATATTCGCCACCCTTGAAGTGTTTATATTTTCCCGGTTTTATATCAGTCACTATTTTACCTTATCAGAATGCATGATTCAGATAGCGAACGTATGAAGCAGTTGTAGGCCCAATGATAAGAGGCTAACTGTTTTTATTTATTGTAGCGGCGCAGGTGCAGGTTGAAACACGAGACGGAATCCATAACTGTCTTTGCTATCATTAGCCGGACTTCTGTAGCGGTCAGCCGAACGCATGCCGCCTGGGTAGTAGTACCAGGACCCGCCACGCAATACACGTTTAGTGCAATCACCACGCGTCCATGCACTGCCATCGCCAGGAGCACCTGCATAACTATCGTTTGAGCAATCCAGCGTCCATTCATTAACGTTGCCGCTCATGTCATGCAGTCCCCAGTTATTGGCTTGTTTGCCGCCAACTTTGTGCGTGGTCTGTCCGCTATTTATATCATGCCAGGCAAAACGGGACACCTTGTCATTGGGCCCGCAGTAGGAGCTATCACGTCCCGCTTTGCAGGCATATTCCCATTCAGCTTCACTTGGAAGACGATAGTTTCCACCTGCCACATAACTCATCTCAGCGGCCATATTATGGGCATCACTCCAGCTTACTTTCTCTACGGGTTTATTGGGGGCACCTTTAAATTCGCTTGGGTTGGATCCAATTAGTTTTAAATATTGTGCTTGAGTGACCTCATATTTACCCATCCAGAAGCCTGAGGCGAAACAAACTGAGTGTTTAGGTTTCTCATCAGCCGCACCTTCATTGCTGCCCATGTTGAAACAACCTGCTGGTACCCAGACAAATTCCATTCCTGTCTTAGGTTCTGTGATGCTACTACCCGGAGCAGGTCCTGCCTGTGCTAATGAACTCATGCTCAATAATGCAACAGTGATTATCAGTAATGGTACTTTCATGCCCTGATTCATTTTTCCCCCCACCCGTTCAATTTGGCTCATCTGTCTGTATCGTGTTGCTGTATATCGTTGTTGTATTTCATATACCACTAATATCTCTTATTCTTTGTAGACTATATCATGCATATTTTCAATGGTTAGGAACGTATCATCTAAAGATATTAACGTCATCACTCATGCTTACCCCCCCAAACAAGTCGTATAATACTTGGACTGACGGTACCGAACAACTTTGGTTGTGATGCATTGATGCTAGCGCCCTCCGCGATGTCGGCTAGTTTACGTTTTCTGTCACACTGTTTCTACTATGAGATTTAATATTTGTATTTGAACAGAGCGAATACATTGCTGTGTTCATAAGCGCCGGATACGATCTCAGTGAGCACTTCATCAATGAGATCAGCTTTGAAATCCTGTTCCAGGACTGAGACCATCTCTTCACTGCTGATAGGCTCCTCGTGCAACGTTTTTTTATCGATTTTAACGAACATGGATGCTCCTTTAAGTCAGTCGACAGTAGAAGGTTGCAAGAAAACACCATAGTGTCAGACATCCAACTGTTGGCGGATCTTATTGCTTAAGTCTTCAATAGCATAGGGTTTATGAATCACAGGAACATCGCGTTCCATATCTCCTTCACTGGAAAAAGACTTATCATCATAACCGGTAACAAACATCACCCTGACCAAAGGATTTAATTCTTTTATTTTGTGTGCTGCCAAAATACCACCCAACTTGGGCATAACGATATCGAGAAGTACGAGGTCTATTTCATCCTTGTGTGATTTATATATGTCTACGGCCTGTTGACCATCCATAGCAGTGAATACTTTATAACCCAAACTCTCCAGTACTTCGCAGGTCGCAATCAGTAGGCTCTCTTCATCATCAGCCAGCAGTATGCATTCACCACGACCCGGCGCAGCCACGTTTTCAACTATTGGAATGGTCTCCGCTTCTGCATCAATGAGAGGCAGATAGATATGCAACTCTGTACCAATGCCCGGAGTTGATTCTACCTCGACCACGCCATTCTGACCGGTGATTGAGCCATAGACCATGGCTAACCCCAATCCGGTGCCTTTACCAACTTCTTTGGTGGTGAAAAAGGGCTCGAAAATATGAGGTAAATCTGATTCGGCGATACCATTACCGTTATCACTGACACTGATTTTGGCAAAATGCTCAGCACTGCAATCATGTTTCTGCTGAAAGGCGTCATCAGCATTGTATTTTGCAACTGTCACGGAAATACTTTGATCTTGCTGACCTTCAGTGGCATGAAACGCATTGTAAATAAGGTTAAAAAGCACCTGATGCAATTGAGATGCATCACTGTAAACGACCAGGTCTTCCTTGCTTACATCATATTCAAGCCTCACATTTTCGGGCACGGACACACGGTTTAGTTTAATTGCCTCTTTGATAAAGGGGCCAAGCAACACTGGAGCTGCTTCTACTCGGGTTTTATGGGCAAAGGTAAGCAGGTTTTTTACCGTCTCAGATGATCGATGTGTAAGCTTTTCAATGCGATCAAGTTTTTCCAGCACATCAGGCAGATCCTGTGTTGCCCGTTTAGTCAGATAGAGGTTGCCGGTAATGCCTGCCAGCGTATTGTTGAAGTCGTGAGCAATACCCCCGACCAGTGTACCGATCGCTTCCATCTTCTGTGCTTGATGGAACTGTCTTTCCATCAGCAGATGGGCCTGATTGTTTTCCTCATAACATTTTGCCAGTACTGCAACTTCATCTGGCAGGTGGCTCATTAATTTGGCTTTATCTTTCTGGTTTAAATCATCTCGCATGATGTGCCTGATATCATCAATCGGTTCAATGAGATGTTTTCGTAAGGAAAAATGCAGTACGAGTATCGAGACCGCGAGGAAGAAAAAAAGCACCAGCACCGTTCCTGCCGTTGATGCATAAATGGCCCTTAATACCGGGTTTTTATCAAGAATTAATACCAGTGAACCTGTATGGCCGGGGATTTTAGCCGAAAAAAGCATGAGGTTACTTTGACCCTCGACAGCTTCTCTTAGTTGTTGTGCATTCATGTCAGGAGAAATATTAAGGCTGGGAGGCTTACCATCTTTGATTGCAATCTGTGCCAGTAAGCCTGATGCATCTACCAGTATAATACCGGTAATACTCCCATCCTGAATCAGTGCTTCTGATTCTTCAGTAATACTGCTTGTATCTCCCTCACTCAAGTGTTTAGAAAATTCTTCAATCTGATAACGCATACGGGTTTCAGCCATCTCGGAAACCATATAGTGCACCAGATTATCCAGCAGAAGAACGAAGGTGATAGCAAGAACGGTAAGGAAATACCCAGACCAGATGAGAACGTCTTTGATAAGATCCTTTCGAAGTGTGTGATGCATTTGAACTTGATCCATAGATTAGGCTCCTGCCAATCAGCAAAGCTGAACAGATTTAATATAGTCAAACTATATTATAATATAAAGCATAGATTGCATTTGCAGGGCATGCTAAGAAATAGGGTTTAGTTATTTTCTATCATTGTGCCGCCATTTGCTGCCGCGGGTCTCCTGCTTTATTGTATGCATGAAAAGAGACATGCGGAGGTTCTCATGACAACTTCATTGATTATTTTGGCTGTGATTTTATTTCTTATTTTTTATGTTGTATTGATTTACAACCGTCTGGTGCAATATAAAAATCGTTTCAAAAATGCTTTTTCACAGATCGATGTGCAGCTGAAACGACGCTATGATTTGATTCCAAACTTGGTCGAGACGGCCAAAGCATATTTGAAACATGAGCATGAGACCTTGCAACAAGTAACCGAAGCACGTAATCAGGCGATGGCTGCAATGAAGGGAGCAAGTCGGAATCCAGGTGATGGTGCTGCAATGAAATCACTGATGGGGGCTGAAGCAGCACTCGGAGGTGCTTTGTTAAATCTTAATGCGGTGATGGAGGACTATCCTGATCTGAAAGCAGATCAAACCATGGCACAGCTGTCGGAAGAGTTGAGTTCAACCGAGAACCGCATCTCCTTTGCGCGTCAGGCCTATAATGATGAAGTGATGGTGTACAATACACAACGGGAAACGTTTCCCGATCTGCTGTTTGCCGGCTCCTTCGGTTTCAAACAAGCAGTGCTATGGAAGATTGAGGATGTAGCTACAAAGCAGGCTCCGAAAATTAGTTTTTAGTTTTCTTGATCTTCTTATATGTTGATGCGTTTCTCTGATGAGACTAAACACTGATGAACCCACATAAGCGACTGCTGATGCAGTTCGCTCTTATCTGGGCCGTGATCTTTCTGTGAAAGGTTCTTCACGATGAACGATTTTTTTGCCCAGCAGGAGCAAGCCAAACGCAATACGGCCATATTGGTGATAATGTTTATCTGCGCAGTCATATTGATTATATTATCTGTCTATCTGGCAGTTACAGTTGGTCTGTTCCTAACTCAAATATTCATGGCGCAACAAACAGGATGGTTTATTCGTGAATTTTGGGATATGGATCGTTTTCTGTGGATTACCGGTATCACGATCATACTTGTGGCCTCGGGTAGTTTCTATCGTACCCATCAGTTGAAACGGGGCGGTGGTGTAGCTGTTGCACAAATGCTTGCCGCTGAACCTGTTCCATCCAATTCAGCTGATGCGCTGCTTTCCCGTTTGCTCAATATTGTAGAAGAGATGGCAATAGCATCTGGTATGCCTGTGCCTCCGGTATATCTCATAGCACAGTCTGGAATTAACGCATTTGCAGCTGGATTTGGTCCACGTGATGCTGTGATCACGGTAAGTCAGGGGGCAGTGGAGTTGTTAAGCCGTGATGAGTTGCAGGGGGTGATAGCTCATGAGTTCAGCCATATTCTCAATGGTGATATCAGTCTGAAAATGCGATTGATGGGGCTATTGTATGGTATTACGCTGATCTCAGATTGCGGTATTGTCATGATGACAGCCAGAGGAAGTTCACATCATCATAGTCGGGAACGCGGTACACATCCTGCCATTGTCTTGATTGGTTTTATGATATTTATGGTGGGTACGATTGGATCTGTTTTTGCAGATATGATTAAACGGGCAGTATCTCGCCAACGAGAATTTCTTGCAGATGCTGCAGCAGTGCAATTTACACGTAATCCAGAGGGCATTGCAGGCGCGTTGAAAGTGATTGGTGGTTATAAGCGTGGCTCGCGTATCAATCATGCAGCTACGCAGCAGACGAGCCACTTCTTTTTTTGTAATGCGGTGAAGTCGTGGGAGAATAAAGATTGGTGGGCGACACATCCACCTCTGCTTGAACGGATCCAACGCCTGCAACCAGGTTTTAATGGTCAGATTAAAGCACTGGCATCTGCAAAGCGATCTGCTGATGTGATGCACGAAGCCGTTCACGCATTAGAAGTAAGACAAGGTGTCTCCACCGGGCTTGTGGCCAGTGCCGATGCTCTGATGGCGTCCATTGGCAGGCCTGATGAACAGAACTTACAACATGCACGCAACATATTGCTTCGCATACCAAAGCGGCTGAGCGACTTTGCACATGATTCTTTCACTGCGCGTGCTGTAATGTATGCGCTGTTATTGGATAGCGAATCAAACATCAGGACTCTTCAACTGAATCAGTTGCAGAAGCAGGCAGATGCTTCTGTGTTTCGGGAGTTACTGGATATTCAGCCTTTAGTGGCAAAACTTGATGCTGAGCTGAGGTTACCTCTGCTTGAGATGTTGATGCCAGCCTTGAAATCGTTATCCAGAAATCAATTTGACACGTTTCGCAGATGTATCCGCATCTTGATGCGAGCTGATGATCATAAGAGTGGACTGTTTGAGTATATGATGCAGCGCATGTTGTTGCGTCATCTCTATCCAACATTTTTGAAGGCAAAGCCGCTTAAAGTCTGTTTTGATATACCGGAAGATATTATTGATCATGTGGCAGAGATTGTTGTGTTATTGATCGATCATGGCAGGCACGAAAAACCTGTCAGGACATATGAGTTTGCGATGTCCGCTTTTAGTGACGGGCCTATGCCAGACATGCCGGTTCTCATAAAGGATCAAATACAGGCACTTGATGAGGCACTGAAAAAGGCGGAGCGGGCATCTCCGGAGCTAAAACGCAGACTGTTGAAGTCCTGTGTTATTACCGTGCTTGCGGATGGTCAAACCCGAGTTGTAGAAATAGAGCTTGTAAGAGTGATCGCTGATGCGCTGGATGTGCCTATGCCCCAGATGATTATTTGAAAATTGAAACGATACCGATACAGGCACAGATTTTGCTATAGTTAGTAATTGCGCAGTGATTCTATTTACATCACTCTACGCTTGCTCAGAAATTCACTAAGGGGATGAAACGTATTGAAACAGAATTCTCCTATTACACCTGAAAAAAATCATGCAAAGGTGGGATGATTGAATGCCACTCTCTGAATTGAAAAATAGAGCCATAAAAGCCCTTTTAAAGGGGGATTATACCTCTGCCCGTGACTGTTATATGGATATCCATCAACAGCAGCCTGCGGATATCCGTTCTTTTATTAAACTTGCTGAGATGAAACAAAGGACGGGTGATAACAGAGGAGCAATTGCCGATTATATTAAGATCGCTTCTCAATATGCTGAAAATGGTTTTGTTGTACAGGCTATTTCTATCAATAAAATTATTCGACGCATTGACCCGAGTAGTGAGGAGATTAATCAGAAATTGCAGGAACTCTCTTCTGAGCGTGGTGAGCAGTGGGCTACAGGTTCAGATGAAGCCGATTTTTTTGAGGAGCCTAGCGAAACTGCTTATTGGTTAGAGGATGCACAGCTTAGGCCTTCCATGGTGCCTACACCACTGCTTTCAGGGCTTTCAGGTGAAGAATTGAACGCTTTTATGGATTCGCTGGAGTTAAAAGAGTTTTCAGCTCAACAAACTATTTACAGGCAAGGGGAGAAGGGAGAATTCCTGTACCTGATAGGCAAGGGGACGGTGTGTTTGCAAACGATGCTTAAGAGTGGTGAGAAGAGCGTATATTGCCATTTCCACGCAGGTGATTTTTTTGGTGAATATGCTTTTATGTCTCACTTAAACCATAGAAACACCGCGGTGACCGAAACGGATAGCTCCATTTTAATGATTGAGCGCACAACGTTTGAGCAGTGGGTAGCTAAATACCCTCAGATACTTGACACAGTTGAAGATTTTTATCGACAGCGCGTATTGGCCTGGGTGTTGGCTGTGACACCGCTATTTGAGGGTGTGCCATTAAAAATTCGCAAGGCTCTGGCAGAAAAGTTTAATGTCCGTCGTTTTCACCATGGAGATATCATCGTCGAACAAGGTGCTAAAGGTGACACGTTTTATCTTATCCGTTCAGGCTGTGTGAACGTGACTACGATGAATAGAGTAGGTGATGCAGATAGAGATGTTGAGCTTGCTCAGCTGGAAGCGGGTTCATTCTTTGGTGAAGTCTCTTTACTGACCAATCGGGTGCGTACTGCGACAGTCACTGCAGATGATGATGTGGAACTGATGGAATTGACACGTGAGGATTTCAATATGATTGCCAAACATTTTCCATCTGTACGCAAGGTGGTTGAGACTTATTTAAAACAGCGGGTGAAGAAAACTATCGAGGTATTAGTTAAGAGGAGTTGACCCTGTTTAGCTACAAACGACTGATCGGGTGGTTCTAACTGTGATCATGGTGTGTATAGGTGAGAGGTGTAGGGGAGAATAATGAGCTCGGCTATCTTATGAATATTTATCTGTTAACACACCAGCGAGAGCTCAAAAAAAAGACAAATACCGCTGCGCTTATTACAGATGTCATGGGAGATGCTTGCAAGGTATATGTATGGCATAGGCTTTCACCTGATGCACAACTGTTGAAGAAGATTGCAACTGAATCGGTGGCGTTGGTTTATCCATCAGAAGAGAGTGAATCGATCCATGCTAACGAAATATTTGATAGCTATATTATTCTTGATGGAACCTGGCAAGAGGCACAGAAAATATATAATCACAGTCCATATTTAAAAGATTTAAAGCAAGTAAAGCTTGAGCCAGATTGTGCTTCGATTTATACGCTTCGGCGTAATCAGAAAGAACTGGGTTTGTGCACGGCAGAATGTGCCATAGAAGTGTTGAAATCGAATAATAAGTACCAACAGGCAAAAGCGATTCAAGAAAACTTAATTACTTTTATTACAGCTTAATGTCTTATAATAAGCGGATGGCGCGTTGATTTTGTGAGGGATCATGTTTTAATCCGGTAACTTCTCTAGGATGGTGAAATGTTGAAACGATTCATGATGATCAGTGCCATAATACTTCTACTCTCAGGCTGTTCTGGAGTAGTTGCAGTTGGCGGTGCTGTATCAGAGTATGTAGTGGATAACTTTAAAGGGGTGGAGAACAGTTTGCCTGTCAGCATGAATGCTGCCATGGCTTCTGTGCAACATAGTATGAAAGCAACAGATTTTTCCGTGGATGTCATTGAATATCAGGAGAACGGTTATCTCATTAACTTTAGAAATGGTGAGTTAGAAGGACTGCTTCAACTATCCAGCCAGACCAAAAAACTTACGACGTTGTATATCAATGTGAAAAGTACGGCTGGTGTTATTCGTGAGGAAACGGTTGAACAAACATTACTTGAAGTGATATCAAAACGATCAAAACGGGTAAAAAATAGAGCGCGTTTTAATTATGCGGGTTATAATTATATACGTGCGGAAGCATCTCTTAAGAGTAAAAGAGTGGGGCGCTATAAGCGTGGAGTAGAGCTTGATTTGCAACGCTCTCCAGAAGATAATGAGTGGTTACAAATTAAAATGCCTTCCGGGAAAAGTGCGTTTTTAAAGGGTAAGAAACCAGTTAAGAAATAGGCATAGGAAAGGCCCATGCGTTACAGACATAGGGTTCCTGATGTTGATAAAAAGAACAGAGGTGCGCGGGATGCGAACAGTTATCATTTCAGAAGAGCCAATTGAACTTTATAAATTACTGAAGTTTGAAAGCCTGGTTTCCAGTGGTGGTGAAGCAAAACATGTGATTTCTGAAAGCCTTGTTTGGCTTAATGGAAGGCCTGAAACACAGAAGAGAAAAAAGATCGTCTCAGGTGATGTTGTGGCATTTGGCGAAGATAAAATATGCATCCAGCTTGAGTCAGCAAGTTGATACCTTTGTTTTATCTATTGAGTTTATGGCATTTCTTAAGCGCTTGTTGAAACGATGAAACTGTTTTTAATTCTAGCCGCAGTACTCTTACTGGTCGGCCTTTTTGTCTATGTAGTTATGGCGATTCAGTCGCATAAGAAACCTGAAAACATAGGTCTGCAGCATGGATTGCTGCGAAGCTGTCCTGATTCCCCCAATTGTGTCTGCAGTGAGAGAGATAGCCAGAACAGTAAACAGCATGCGATTGCAGCGATCAAAACTAACGATGTGAGCTGGCAGAAAATTACAAACATAATCATTGAGCAGGGTGGGGTGATTGAGAAGAATGATGGCAGCTATCTA
>JAJFLF010000304.1 GCA_021772845.1 Mariprofundus sp. | reverse complement strand
GAGTCTATGCCATGGTATCTGAAGCATCGATGCGTTTTGAACGTGGTGTTGATCCAGCCATGGTTGCATTAGCAATGCAGCGCGCTACCAACATGATTGTTGATCTGTTTGGCGGTTCGGCCAGTGATGTCACCGTGTCTGGTGATGCAGCTCAAATCAATGCAGATGCCTGTGGTTCAGATCGTAAGGTGAATGCTTCTGTATCACGTATTGAAACGCGTTTGGGCATTGAAATTCCAGTCGCTGTCGATGATGTGCTGGTGAGAATGGGCTTTGCTGTGCGGCGTGATGGTGATCAGCTGGCAGTGAGTGTACCAACTTTCCGTCATGATATATCAATTCCGGAAGATATTTCAGAAGAATATGCGCGCGTGATCGGTTTTGACAAAATCCCAGAGATATTGCCGCCACTGGCTACCACTGTACCGGCTAAACAGGATCGCTCGGTTCATGATGCGGTAAGCGCTGGTTTTTTACAGGTGATCAATTACGCCTTTATTTCCGCCTCCGAGCAGCGTCTGTTTGTAGCCCAGGATGATTTGGATATTGAGCTGGAAAACCCGATTTCTGATGCAATGAGCGTGATGCGTCGTTCTACATGGCCGGGCCTGTTGAATACAGCGCGATATAATATGAATCGTCAGCAGTCAGGTGTCTCGTTGGTGGAGCAGGGACGTGTTTATCTGAAAAACAGTAATCAGAAAATAGACCGGAATCATGATGAGACCAACGTTATTGCCTGGTTAATGAGTGGAGAAGTCCAGCAGGATGACTGGTTCGGTTCTGCCAGAGTAGCTGATTTCTTTGATTTGAAAGGTGCGGTTGATGCATGGCTGGCATTGCGTGGTCTGACAGGCCGTTTTATTGCTGATGATACCGTTCAGGGGTTGCAGGCTGGCCAGAGTGCGAAGATTCTTGTTGGTCGCAATGAAGCGGGTCGTATTGGCCGTGTTGATGGTGATATTGCATCATCCCTTGATATCGATGCACCTGTATTCGTTGCCGAGATCAATCTGGATGTCTTGACTGCGGGTAAAAAATCCAAGTTTGTACCATTGCCGGAATTTCCGGGTGTGGAACGTGATCTGGTATTCTTGTTTGAACGCAGTGTGAGCTCTGAATCTATTCTGAACAGAGTGAAGAGTGCAGCAGGTAAGTTGTTAACCGATGTGCGTATTTTTGATCGCTATGATGGAAAAGGTGTGCCGGAAGGGTTTGTAAGTCTGGGTATCCGTTTTGCGTTGCAGGATGGTAAACGTACGCTGACTCAGGAAGACTCTGACAGTGCCTCTCAGGCAATCATTGCAGCGATGGATAAACAGTTCGGTGCAAGTCTGCGTGGTTAGAGCCTGATGTTAGCGGGTGTTGATGAAGTAGGGCGTGGGCCACTGGCGGGCCCTGTGGTGACTGCCGCAGTGATTTTATCACCGGATGATCCTTATTTGGGGAAATATAGGGACTCTAAAAAAGTCGCTGAGAAGAAACGTCTGAAGTTATATCACCATATTCGTCAACATGCAGTGGCTTATTCAGTCACTATGGCATCGTTGGAAGAGATTGATCAGTTGAATATCCTGCATGCAACGATGTTATCTATGCGTCGTTCTGTGCAGGAGTTGAGCGTGGTGCCTTCAAGGGTGCTTGTCGATGGTAATCGTGTGCCTGATCTCACCATACCTGCTGAAGCCATTATCGGTGGTGATGATTCAGTGCAGGAGATCGCTGCAGCTTCGATTATCGCCAAGGTGGTCCGTGATCGCATGATGGCCATGTTTGATGTGCAGTATCCCGGTTATCAGTTTGCTAAACACAAGGGTTATGGCACCAAAGTGCATATGGATGCGCTGCGTGAACATGGTCCATGCCCGATTCATCGTAAATCATTCGCACCCATCGCTAAGCTGCTTTAAAAGTCATCTGATCGCAGCAGGGTGGGGACCCTCTTATAACCCTGATCACTTGTTGTCGTGCAATATAAGATGTTGCAAGTGTTATGTTTTGTCAGCCATAGATTTATCAGGTTATTTGGTCTGATGGTGCTGGTATTCTTTTTTATCTCTAATTTGTTTTATGCGCAGGCACTATTTTCAGTCTGGTGTTTCTTTGCTGCTATTCTGAGTCTGATCATCTATATACATTTCAAAAGAAACGACGTTCTTAATCCATTATGAGTGTGACTGTTTGCATGTGAAATATGTACTATGTTATGCTTTCTTGGCTTGATTATTGCTTGTAGAGAGTTGGGCGGGACAAACATGGATGTAAGTTCACGGATCGAATAGGTAAGAAGGTCGGTACTGTGCATGAAACTTAAACACAATCAGTCTATTCTAAAAAAAGTGGTCGCAGCTACCGTTGTTGGCTTCATTATTCTTGTCTCCTTTTTCTATTATGCCATGCAGCGGCAGCAGTCTCATGAGCTGATAAGCGAGATTGGTAACCACGCTGAAATGGTGTCTAAAGAGATATCTTCCAATATATCTATTAGAACCACCTGGATGAGAAGCCTTTTTCAATACATACAACATAGTGCTGATGCTGAACTGTTCGCACAGCCGTTTCTTGAGCAGGATCGCAAAACACTTTATCAGGTGGCAGAAAACTTTTATCAGGATCTGAAAGATAGAAATAATATTACGCATATGTATTTCATTGATATGCAACGCACTGTGGTCTTGCGCATGCATCAGCCTGATCGATTTGGTGATGTAATAGAAAGGGGTACTGCCAGAGAGGCTGAAGAAACGGGTACAGTCTCTTCAGGTGTGGAGTTAGGTCCTCTGGGTACATTGACGTTACGGGTTGTCATGCCATGGAAATATCAGGGTAGACGCATTGGTTATCTGGAGATGGGCATAGAATTGGAAGATATTCTGCAGGTTGTAGCATCTGATAATGACTTCAATATTTTTCTAATGCTTAAAAAAGAATTACTGAACAGTGCCGACTGGCAAGATGGACAGAAGATGTTGGGGAGGAACAATGATTGGGGCCTAGTTGATGATTATATCATTGCTTACCCCACCCAAGTTGTTGATGTGAATACTGACATGATCATGAGGTATTTAAACAGATCAGGCGACAATCAACCGTACGTGGAGGACATGAAAGGTATTACATACGGCATGATAGATATTCCCTTTATTGATGCATCGGGTGATAAGATTGGCCGTCTGTTATTACAGATTGATATATCGCTAGAGTATATAGGTTCACGTCAAGGTATGTATTCCATGATAGTCCTGTTGATTGTTGTTGCTATTACCATCCTTGCATTGTTATGCCTGATTATTTTAAAAGCCGAAAAAGCACGTGATCTTGCCGAGTCCAAGTTTAAATTGGCCAGTGAGGCTTTAGCCAATACGGTCGAAGGCGTCATGATTACGGATAAACATGGCATTATCGTTGATGTAAATCGGGCATTTGAACGCGTGACCGGTTATAGCAGCGATGAGGTTATAGGAGAGAATCCGAATATATTGCAGTCAGACAGGCAGGATAAGACTTTTTATGAGGCAATGTGGAAATCAATTGATGAGACCGGTGCATGGCATGGGCGTATTGTGAACAGGCGTAAAAATGGTGAACTCTACCCGGAGCGACTGTCGATCACTGCAATCAAGGAAAGGGAAGGCGATGCCTGCAATTTTATAGGCATATTCTCTGATTTGAGCGAGACGGAACTACTTGAACAGCAAGCCCATGAACTCAATAAAATGGAATCACTGAATACCCTGGTCGGGGGTATAGCCCATGAATTTAATAATATGCTCGCAGGCATGACGGGTAACCTCTATTTAGCCAGATCAGAGCTGAATGCATCTTCCAGAGCATCAGAGCGATTGATGCTTGTTGAAAAGGTCGCGTTTGATGCTTCTGATATTATCCGCAGGCTGCTTGCGTTCACCAGTCAGGATATTATTTCCAAGGCTATGATAAATATTCTACCTGTTATCGGTCAGGCCAAGGATGCGCTGCAAGCGGAGCTTCCTGAGCAGCTGCAATTTAAACTGCGAAGCTCTTGTGAGTCATTTATTGTTGAAGTGGATCAGTCTCAGCTGTTACAAATATTGATCAATCTGATTACCAATGCAGTAGATGCGGTCAAGCAGGTGGATGCTCCTGAAATTGATATCAATGTGGACAGGTTTATTGCTGATGAGGCTTTTATCAGCAGGCACCCTGATGTGATATTTATGAACATGGTCAAACTAACGGTGTCGGATAATGGCTGTGGCATTTCCGACAGACAGATGAAATATATTTTCGATCCATTTTATACAACCAAAGATGTTGGAGATGGCCCGGGCCTTGGATTATCGATGGCCTATGGGGCGATGAAGTCTTATGGC
>JAJFLF010000303.1 GCA_021772845.1 Mariprofundus sp. | reverse complement strand
ACTACTTGCATGCATACTTCCCGATTCTCCCTCCCCCTGCTCTCTTCACTGTTTGTTGCTCTGTTTTTGGCACCGGCCCTATTGATAGCTGCTGATGATGCAATGGCACCACCCAACGTTACGACGCCGGGCTTGGCCTCTCCGGCGGGTGTTGATGAAGATAGTGATGCTGGAGCAAGCCTTCATGATGAACTGAATACACCGGATAGTGATACGGCGGTGGATGTGCGTTCGTATAAACGTAAAGACGGTACTACGATTACCGAGTATGGTCCAAAAGGAAGGGTGTTCCAAATTAAGGTGCAGCCTCCGGGTGGTATACCTGCTTATTATCTATATCGTAATGCAGAGGGCGCATTTGAGCGCCGTTTGCCTGGTGGTGCAAAACGCATTGTTCCTCCGAGCTGGATTTTAAAAGAGTTCTAATGATCTTGGAGATGGGTTTTCGCAGCATGGCTGAATGATGCAAGATTGTTCGCCGCATTCATCACGAACACCTAGACTTACCCTCATTACAGATACATCCAGATTTTCAGGTGAAGCTTTTTTTTATAATGTGGAGCAAGCCTTATGTGGTGGTGTGGAGGCGGTGCTAGTTCGAGAGAAAACGCTCACTTCATCAAAGTTACTGGCTCTGGCATCACGCCTCAGGCATATAACACACGCCCATCAGGCGCGTCTGATCATTCATTCTCAGGCTGATATTGCGGCTGCAGTAGGCGCTGATGGCGTACATTTGGCTAGTGCAGAGATCAATACACTGACAGCGGTTCGACAATGGTTGAGGCAGCCTGAAATGAGCGTGTCGGTTTCATGTCATGACGCTGTTGAATTGGCCATGGCGCATGAGATGGGTGCTGATTTCGCGATGCTTTCCCCAGTTTTCCCGACTAACTCGCACCCCGGAGCACCGCATTTGGGAATGGCGGTGTTTGATGAACTGATTTCTGATGCTAAGTTACCCGTCATTGCGCTGGGGGGCATTACCCTGGATAACTGTGCTGCAGTGCAAGGCAGGGCTATAGCTGTGATTGGTGCAATTCTTGCGACAGATGATGCCAGGCATGTAGCAATGCAGCTGTTTAAAGCGGCATCAAACCGCATCAGGGAGAGTTGATTTATGAAAACAGTGATTTTGATTCGCCATGCCAAATCGAGCTGGGATGAAGGCGTGTCTGATGTTGAGCGCAGTTTGAATGCGCGTGGTTTATCTGATGCGCCTTTGATGGGTGAGCGTCTTTCGCGCCGTTTAGCCGGTGCTGAACAGTCGCTGGATGCTTTGATCAGTAGTTCAGCAAAACGGGCAGCTCAGACTTCACGCTTGTTGGCACACTCTCTGTCTTTCCCCGAACAATCCATTGAATGGCGCAATGAACTTTACCTGGCCGCTCCCCACACCATGCAGGATGTCATTCGGTGTTTACCGGATGAGGTGAATACCGCAGCGCTGGTTGCACATAATCCCGGCATCACGGAACTGGCTGAAAAGCTGACTGGTGATCATTTCGGGAATATGCCGACTTGCAGTATGGTGACGATTGAATTTCCTGTGAATCATTGGCTTGATGCGGGCAGTTGGGCGGACTTTGTAGACTTTGATTATCCAAAGGCAAAGTGATCCTTTCTGAGTTTTGAAGTGCTTCATCCTACCGCGATAACCCCACAGGTTTTGTAGTTCGTGGCAGAAAAGTAGCGTTGGCTCTACACTTCGAGGCATGAATATGGATAAGTTAAAGATTTTTGTACCGGCATTATTGCTGGCTGCGTTCGCTTTTTTGATTGCATTTCAGTTTGTTGATCCCGCTCCACCGACAAAGCTGACTATTTCTGCAGGCCAGAAAGGTGGTGCTTATTATGCTCATGCTGAGTCTTATCGTGATTATCTCAAACAGCACGGTGTTGAGGTTGAGGTGCTGGAATCAGCTGGTTCAATGGAAAATATTGAACGTCTCAAGGCAGGAGATTCTGATGTTGCTTTTGTGCAAAGTGGTCTTGTCTCGGTTGATCTTGCCGCTTCTGGAGTACTGCAATCGCTGGGTAGTATGTATTATGAACCGTTATGGGTATTTCTTCGGCAGGGTGTAGGTGTTCAGTTTTTAAGTGATTTAAAGGGTAAACGTATTGCTATTGGTTTGGATGGCAGTGGTACAAGAGCGTTGGCTGTTCAATTATTGTTTGAGAATGGCGTTGATGAAAATAATTCGACGCTGATATCACTCTCTTCTTTGCAGGCATCTGGATCATTGCGTGCAGAAAAAATTGATGCGCTATTTATTGTCTCGGCTGCGAGCAGTGAAACAGTGCAGCTATTGCAGCAGAGTAAACTTGTTCATTTGATGCCAATCACTCGGGCAATGGCTTATACACGACGCATGGATTCGATTTCATCGGTGCTGTTGCCACAAGGTGCTTTGAACCTAGCGTCTAATATGCCTGTGCGTGATACGCCTTTATTGGCCAGTGCAGCAACGTTGATGGTGAATGAGAATATGCATCCGGCGCTACAGGCATTAATGATGCAGGGCGCCACGAAAATCCATGCAGACGGTAGCCTATTTTCATCGGCAGGTACGTTTCCTACTGCCCAATACGCTGGTCTAAGCCTAAGTAAGGTGGCGGATAACTATTATAAATCCGGACCACCGCTGTTGCAGCGTTTTTTACCCTTTTGGGCAGCAACCCTAGTGGATCGTCTGAAGGTTATGTTATTACCTTTTATAGTTCTGTTAATCCCGTTGTTCAAAGTGATGCCGCCGTTATATCGCTGGCGTATACGTTCGGGAATTTATCGGTGGTACGAAGAGTTGGGCAATATAGATGCGGAGATGATTAATGGTTATTCAGCCGCTTTATTGGCTGATCTGAACCGCATTGAGATGGAAATCCGGAAGGTGAAAGTGCCACTTTCTTATGCCGAAGAGTTATATGATTTACGCTTGCATCTGGCATTGGTGCGCGATCAGCTTGAGCAGGCTCGTTTGGCACAATCAAAACAGACAAAGGATCAATCATGAACAAAAGTAAAATAGAACTATTATCGCCAGCCGGAACGCTTCGCAATATGCGTTATGCATTTGCATTTGGTGCTGATGCCGTCTATGCGGGTCAGCCGCGTTATTCATTGCGCGTGCGTAATAATGATTTTCAATTGGATAATCTGAAAATAGGCATTGATGAGGCGCATGCACAGGGCAAGAAGTTCTTCGTTGCCAGTAATTTGCTGCCACATAATAATAAACTGAAACGTTACCTTGAGCATATGCAGCCGGTGATTGATATGAAACCTGATGCATTGATCATGGCCGATCCCGGCCTGATTATGATGGTGCGCGAGCGCTGGCCGGAAATCCCAGTGCATCTGTCGGTACAGGCCAATACGATGAACTGGGCCGCGGTGAAGTTCTGGCAGTCGATGGGTGTGAGTCGCATCATTTTGTCACGTGAATTGAGCCTGGATGAAGTGGAAGAGATTCGTCAGCGGTGCCCGGACATTGAACTGGAAGTGTTTGTGCACGGAGCATTGTGTATGGCCTATTCCGGGCGTTGTCTGTTATCCGGTTATTTTAATCACAGGGATGCCAATCAGGGAAGCTGTACCAATGCTTGCCGTTGGGACTATGGGCTGGAGAAAGCAGCTGAAGATATCTCTGGTGATATTGTCCCGATTCAGGTGCTTGATGGTATGAATAATGCCCAGCCGTTTGCTGAAACGGGCAGTGTTGAGCGTCATCCCCTGGCTGATCAAGTCTATACCTTAACCGAGCCGAATCGCCCTGATGAACAGATCCCTGTCTTTGAAGATGAGCATGGTACGTATATCATGAACTCTAAAGATCTGCGCGCTGTGCAGCATGTAGAGCGATTGGTAAATATCGGTGTTGATTCGCTGAAGATCGAAGGGCGCACCAAATCACACTATTATGTGGCCCGTACAGCTCAGACCTATCGCCAGGCGATTGATGATGCGGTGGCAGGAAAGCCGTTTGATGAATCGCTTATGTTCCAGCTCGATGCCTTGGCCAACCGTGGTTATACCGATGGTTTTTATACCCGTAAACGTAGTTCATCGACTCAGAATTATGAGACGGGCAACTCGAAATTTGATGTGCAGCGCTTTGTCGGAGAGGTGGTTGGTTATGATGAAGAGACAAAACAGGCTGAGATTATAGTCAAAAACAAATTCTCGGTGGGCGATTCCATTGAACTGGTGGATCCTGCTGGCAACACGACCTTTATTGTCGAATCCATCAATGATGCACGTTATGGGCGTCCCATGGATGTGGCTCCGGGCAGTGGGCATCAGGTGAAAATTCCTATGCCTGTCAAGCCGGATATGCATGCACTGTTGGCTGTTAATCTGTGTAGTCAGGATCTTGAAAAAAATAGCTGATTCTCTTTGAGCGGGGTAAAATCTCTCAGGGACTAACAGTTTTTATTATTTTCTGCGATACTGCGCCGCCATATGCGAAAGCAGGTGGTGATTAAAGCTTTAGGAAGGGATCGGCAATCATGGCAATGAAATATATTACTGACGATGTTCGTATTAGCGGTATGAGTGAAATCGCGGCACCAGAACAGGTGCATGATGAGTATCCCATGAGCGAAGTAGCTGCGCGTACCACGCATGATACGCGTATTGCGATCCATGATATATTAGAGGGTGATGATGATCGTGTTCTGGCGATTGTTGGCCCATGTTCTATCCATAATCCCGATGCAGCGTTGGAATATGCTCAGCATATCAAGCGTATGCGAGATGAGCTGGGTAAAGATTTGTTGATTGTGATGCGTGTCTATTTCGAGAAGCCGCGCACAACAGTAGGTTGGAAAGGTTTGATCAATGACCCGAATCTGGATGATTCCTTTGAGATCAATAAAGGCATTCGTTTAGCACGAAAATTGCTGCTTGATGTTAATGAGATGGGTGTGCCTGCCGGTACTGAGTTCCTTGATCTGATTACACCGCAATATGTGGCTGATCTGGTCAGCTGGGGTGCAATTGGTGCGCGTACCACTGAATCGCAAGGCCATCGTGAACTGTCCAGTGGTCTCTCTTGTCCTGTTGGTTTTAAAAACGGTACTGATGGTGGTTTCCAGATTGCTGTTGATGCGATCCAGGCAGCACGTCATCCTCATGTATTTATTTCACTAACCAAGCAGGGTAAATCAGCTATTTTCTCCACCGCCGGGAATGAAGATTGTCACGTTATACTGCGTGGTGGTAACGATGGGCCCAATTACGATGCTGCCAGTGTGGCTAGAGCATCTGCTGAATTGGACGCTGCCGGTTTGTCCGGCAATTTGATGGTGGATTGTAGCCATGCCAATTCACGCAAAGAATTCAAGCGCCAGATTGAAGTGGGTGAGGATTTAGCCGCTCAGATCAGTGCCGGTAACAGAGCTATTACTGGCGTGATGATCGAATCTCATCTGAATGAAGGCAGACAGAATATCGTAGCCGGTGAGAAACCTGCTTTTGGTATTAGTGTGACAGATGCATGTCTGGGTTGGAAAGATACTGAAGCGATGTTACACACATTGGCTGCAGCTGTTCGTCAACGCCGCCAAGGCTGAAACAGAAAGGGCCGAAGCCCTTTCTGGTCTACATTTATTCGTCGTCTTTCTTTTTGGCTTCGTTAATGCGTAAGGTGCGGCCGGCATAATCAGTGCCATCCAGGTTTTCGATAGCTGCTTTTGCGCCGCTGGCAGACATTTCAACAAATCCATAGCCTTTAAAACGTTTGCTACGACGGTCTTTTACCAGACGAATATCCAGTACAGCACCGTAAGGTGAAAAGATATTTTTAACATCATCTTCACCAGCATTGAACGGTAGGTTGCCCACGTAGATATTACTGCTTTCACCACTGTCGCTATCCGCAGCATTACCAGCTACAGATTTTGGTGCCAGTGCAACAAGTAAACCACCGAAAACAGAGCCGATAAATAGACCGGTTGCCAAGACTGAACCTGCAGGCACTCCTGTGAACCCAAACATGTTACCCAGTAGATAACCGACCAGTGAAACAATCACTGACACTGCTAATAATTTAATGAAACAAGAAATACTCATTATTCTCTCCCCTAGCTGCAGAAACGCGCAGCGAATTAGTGGCAAAGAATGCCAACAATGTCGATGAAAAGCACGGCTTATCCGCGACAAGTAGCGCAAGCCCTGAATAGGCATGTAGTTATTGTGGATGCAAAAAAAAAGCACCTCCATACAATGCGCCCATGAGCCGTAAAGTAATCCCTATCCAAACAGAAGCGCAAGGTGAACCGATGGTGGGTAAACCATCATGGTTGAAAGTGCGGGCGCCGATGTCCAAAGAGTACAAAGACATCGTAAGCATGATGCGTGAATTGAAGTTGAATACCGTCTGTGAAGAAGCCTCTTGCCCGAACATCGGTGGTTGTTGGAAGCAGGGATCGGCCACTTTCATGATTCTGGGGCGTGTCTGCACACGTACCTGTGCGTTCTGTGATGTGGAAACAGGTCGCCCCGATGCCGTGGATGCTGATGAGCCGATGAATCTTGCCAAAGCAGTGGCCCAAATTGGTCTGAAACATGTGGTGATCACATCGGTGGATCGTGATGACCTTAAAGATGGTGGTGCCGGCCATTATGCGAGCGTGATTCGTGAGCTTAAAGCGCGTCAGCCTGATGTGACGATTGAAATTCTCACCCCCGATTTTCAACGCAAAGCCGACTCCTGCCTGAATACAATCATGGATGCCAAACCTGATATCTTTAACCACAATCTTGAAACTGTACCGCGCCTGTATCGTTCTGTGCGTCCGGGAGCACGTTATTTCACCAGTCTGCGTCTGTTGCAGCGTGCCAAAGAGGTGGATCCGAATGTGGTGACCAAGTCAGGTATTATGCTGGGGCTCGGTGAAGAGCGTGATGAAGTGTTGCAGGTGCTTGATGATATGCGCGAAGCGGATATCGATATCCTTACCATTGGCCAATATCTGCGTCCGAGTGAAAAACATCACCCTGTCATGAAATACTGGAGCCCTGAAGAGTTTGATGATTTCAAATACATCGCTGAGAAGAAGGGTTTTGGTATGGTCGCTTCCGGCCCTCTGGTGCGCTCCTCTTTTCATGCCGATGAAGTATTCAAAGGGCTGAAGCTGCGTGGCAAGTAGAGACTGCATCTCTTTGCAGGCCTCGCTCTGTTGTGAGCGGGTTCTAAATGCAGATTAAACATCATATCTGTTTAGCCAGAGCTGTGCGTATCTTTGAACTGACAAGGCGAAAACGCTTTGCAAAATCAGCCCTGAGTGAGCTGATTGATGGTGATCCTGATCCAACAGCCATTGATATGATTATAGAGCAGTTCGGTATCAAACCACCCAAAACCCAGTACAGTAAAAAGATGATCACTTTGGCCTATAAAAGAGCTTTGCAAAGCGCTAAAGAAGCAGGGGTGCTTTAACGTTTAGGAACAGATATTGTTTTCGAGCAAAACAGGTCATGCAATCAACCTCTGTGTTGTTAATGTTAGAGTCTGTTTTGTTAGGCCCCCTTCCCGCAGTAATTGAACGTCAGCAGTTTCAAAAGTATACACAGGTAAGCGAACAGATTACGCTGGAGCAACGGAGGAATCCGATTGATGATGAACTCACTGCTCCTATATTGTTACCCATGTTGATGCGCTATGCCTGAGACATACCAGTTTAATGCGCTAGCCGCACCTATACCAATCATGGCAGCACGTTGGCCTGAAGATGATCCATATGCAGCACAAATCTTTTTTCAGAATGAACGTTTCACCGAGCTGTATGGGAGTTTGCGTGGACAAAGCTTAATAGACCTTTTTGATGAGATATTAAAATCCAGTGAGATTCGATCATCTCTCCGTGGTTCTGATATGTTGGACGATCTGCTTAAAGATGGAAAAATTCAATATGATTACGGCCTGTTATCACGCAAGCGGGTTGGTCTGTTTGCCTGGTTAGATGATGAATCTCCCAAAACTATTCAATTAACGCTGTTTGATACCACTCATCATTATATTGATGTGTTGACCGATATTCCAAGACGGGAACTGTTTTTTGATCGTCTGAAGATTGAATTGCTGCGTGCAGTGCGCGAGAAGACTGAAGTGCATCTCTGTTTCCTTGATCTCGATGGATTTAAGCCGATTAATGATTCGCTTGGGCATCATGCTGGTGATGATGTGCTTAAAGAGGTTGCGCGAAGGTTAAAGGGTTTAGTGCGACGGCATGAAACGGTTGCAAGGCTAGGTGGTGATGAGTTTATTGTAATGCTTTCCGGTTTTGATATTGATCCGCTGCATTATGCACAAAGCAAGATTATTCCGATGCTGAATGCACCCTATCTTGTAGAAGGTCATTCGATTGAAACGATGGGGGTCAGTATCGGGATTGCCAGTTTCCCCAAATTTGCAGCTAAAGCTGATGAGCTGCTTACTTATGCCGATGATGCTATGTATGAAGCCAAAGCCAGAGGCAAAAACCAGGCCGTGCTGTTTGATCCTATGATGCTGGGGTCTAAACACCTTTAGCTAGAACGCTTACTCTCTAGTTTAATAACTCTCTTAGTTCATCCAGGTCATTGGTGGGACGATTGCATTGGAAGTTTTCACAGACGTAGGCTGTCACCTTATCATCAATGGCATATTGCCCCTTCGTGAATGGAGCCAGCTTTTCGAGCGCTTTATCATGCCATAAAACGACCGTATTGGGGCGATACCTAGTTTGAATAATCTCTAACATCTTGCTGGCTGCTTCGGAGTTTCGGTCACCGACCAGTACAATTTCCCGGCCTGTAGTTTCAGCCAGTAAAACGGCAGAAAGCATATGCAATAGACCGCTCGGAGCGCGCCGTGCAATGCCGGAAAAATGATTGGCTAGATTGGCTGCTTCGGCTTCCAGTGTGGCATCACCAGTCAGTCGGGATAGGCGCAGCAGGTTGTGCATGGCGACAGCATTGCCGGAAGGCAGCGCTGCATCGAAGATCTCCATGGGGCGCGCAATCAAATCGCGACTCTCTTCAACCTGATAAAAACCACCATCTTCGCCCTTAAACCGTTCGAGCATGGTTTGGTTTAACATTAAAGCAGACTCAAGCCAGTGTGAATCAAAGCTAGCTTCATAGAGTTCAGTCAGGCCCCAAACCATAGAGCTGTAATCTTCCAGTTGCCCATCTATGGCAGCTTTGCCCTGACGCCAGCGGTGTTGTAATAGACCATTCTTGTGCAGATGTTTAAGGGTGAAGTCAGCGGCCTGGGATGCCGCCTTGATATAACGGGGTTCATTGAGAATTCGACCGGTCATGGCAAGGGCTGCAATGCTCAGGCCGTTCCAGTCGGTTAATATTTTATCATCGAGAAATGGTCGAATGCGTTGTTCACGTAGGGCCATTAATTTTTTAATATCTGCAGCAAAGGTTTTGATGTCGATAGAGCCAGATTGATACAGGATGTTCTCGCCTGTTTTTGTGTGACTGCTTTCATCTGTGAAGTTACCATCTTTTTTTACGCCATAGCCTTGCATGAATGCATCTGCCCGTTTGCCTAAAGCGGCCTTAATCTCATCGGCGCGCCAGAGATAGAACTTGCCTTCCACGCCTTCTGAGTCGGCATCTTCAGCTGAATAGAATCCCCCCTCGGCATGGCGCATATCCCGTAGCAGATAGTCGGCGATATTCCGGGCTGTATCTGCAAAGCTGGCATTACCTGTGGCTTGCCACCCCTCGGCATAGGCCATCATCAGCATGGCTTGATCGTAGAGCATTTTTTCAAAGTGGGGCAGCAGCCACTTCTCATCGGTGGAATAACGGTGAAAACCACCACCAAGCTGATCGTGAATGCCACCACGTTGCATGGAGATCAATGTTTCTTCGACCATGGTCAGCGCTTCGGGTGTCTCTTTGAGTGTGGCGTAACGCAGTAGAAACAGTAGGCGTTGTGCACTGGGAAATTTGGGTTTTATTCCGAAACCACCATGGCTGACATCAAAGCTTTTGGCAGTGGCCTGAAAAGCTTGATCAATCAGACCTGCGTGCATTTTAGCGGCCTCATCCTTTGATGAGGGGCTAGGTGCTGGAATCTTGATACTGTGTTTGAGCGCGGCCACGATGGAGTCTGCCGATGCTTCCACCTTTTTCTGATCCTGCATCCACATGGTTCCTGCTCGCTCAGCTAGATCCATCAGACCCAAGCGTCCAAAGCGCCCCTGTTTGGGCAGATAGGTAGCTGCATAAAAAGGTTTTTTGTCCGGAGTGAGCAGTAGATTAAGTGGCCAGCCACCGCTGCCATTCATCATTTGAGCTGCACGCATATAGATGGCATCAATATCGGGACGCTCCTCCCGGTCTACCTTGATGCTGATAAAATAACGGTTGAGAAGTTTAGCGACGTCGTGATCTTCAAACGATTCATTCTCCATGACATGGCACCAGTGGCAGGTTGAATATCCAATGGAGATGAAGACAGGTTTGTTCTGCAAACGCGCCAGTGCGAATGCCTCTTCTCCCCATGGAAACCAGTCCACGGGGTTATGGGCATGTTGTTGTAGATAGGGGCTGGACTCATGAATCAGGGCATTGGTGTAGGTATGATACTGATTCTCCACGCTCCCCTCCTGAGCTTCAGCGGTTGAAATTAGCATACCTGAGATCAGGCATGCTAAAAAAAGTTTAAACATCCGCCTCTTTTCTGATTGCAAACGATACAGCTTCACCAGGTTCATCTCCCAAACAACAGACCGAATGCCAGACGCAATTATCAAGATCACGTTGTGGCATTAACAGCACATCACCGGCGTGCAGGATATAGGCAAATCCTTGCGCTATCAGGTGTTCGATAAAAGGAGGGCATCTATCCATGATCGCTTCGACGAGTTCATGGTCGTTTTCATCCATGTAGTCGGATAGGGCTGTTTCGTCTTTCAATAACTGATGCAAATCACTCTGATCACTTTCATTTGAAATCACCGCACTGATATCAGCCGCATTGCTTTGATCATTCGCAAAGCTGATCAGCTCATCAATCAAGGTAGGCTTGGACAGGGCCAGCCAAAAAGTACTGCCGGAGAGTTGGCCAAACACCACGCCATCATGGCCGCGTTCAACATCGTGGTGCATCTGGGCACCACCACGCGGGGCGTTAAAATAGACGATACGTTCTACAAAAGCGGGCTGCCCATCAAGCATCTCATGCAGGATGGGCAGTAGTTGAGAGTTTTGTGTTAAAGCCGCTGATTCGGGGAAAATTGCATCACATAGCTTGCTGGCCCATAATTGTCGAACCGGATCAGCTGCAACATCCTCCAAAGACTCCATGCCAAAGGAGAAACGAAAGCGAAGGGATGCATCATCCTCAAGAAATGATAACCATGACGCTTTGCACCACAGATCTTCGGCCACTGCTTCTTCATCATTTTGCTCTGATACAGCATCGAAATATACCTTTTCAATGCCCTGTTCATCATGCTCTTCCATGGAGGAGGCCACCAGTGGCAGCTGATCAGCCAGACGATCAGGGTAGGGGGGCAGATCAAGGCTGGGAGAAAGTTCGCCGGATTCAAGCGTGCTCTGCATCAACTGGTGTGACTGTTCGATATCAGCTTGCCAATCAACAAGGTCCAATAGTGCAGGTAGCATGATCGCTTTGTCCTGCTTCCAGCGCGCAATAATCTCTGCTTGTTCAGGCATCACTGGGCGTTGCTGTTGTTTGACCCAGCCAAGCTGAAATCCACGGCGTACTAACGGTTTGAAGTCAGGGCTGTCTGTCTCTTTAAGGTATTGAATAGGCATTAGTAACGTGGTCCTGTAGAGACTACTTCTGCGGGTACGTGATCTACGAACGGTGCAAAAGCCTCTTTAAATATTGCAGCCAACTGTTTGGCAGCGGCTGTATAACTTTCCGGGTTTTCCTGATCGTGCCAGGTGGCAATCGGGTCAAGCTGGTCCGGCATTTGCATGCCGAGAATAGGATGAGTCTGATAACTGAGTTCATCCAGGCTGCCACTTAATGCTGCAGTAAGCAGTGTGCGTGTTAATTCAATATTCATGCGTTCACCAACGCCTGCTGGGCCACCACTCCAGCCAGTGTTGATCAACCAGCACTGTATGTTTTCGCGACGTAGTTTGGCTCCAAGTATTTTTGCATACACAGATGGATGCATTGCCATTAATGGCATGCCGCAGCAGGGACTGAACGTTGCTACAGGTTCAGCATTTTCGCCATCGCTGTCAGCAGGATGCGAGCCATAACCCAGTAGATAATAATACATCACCTGTTCTGGTGTTAGGCGCGAGATAGCAGGCAACACACCAAAGGCATCAGAGGCCAGTAAAACGAGGGTTTTCGGGTTGCTGAGCATACCCGGGAATGCACTTTCGGGCAGTGCGCTGATCGGATAGGCCGCGCGGGTATTGTCAGTCAGTGTGGTGTTATCAAAATCAATGCGACGGCGTTGTGTGTCCATGCCAACATTTTCCAGAATCGAACCAAAATGCTGACTGGCTGCATGTATTGCCGGCTCCTTCTGTTCATCCAGTTGATTCACTCGGGCGTAACAGCCAGCTTCAAAATTGAAGATCTGTTTGTCATTCCAGCCGTGCATGTCATCGCCAAGTAAGCGGCGGGATGCATCGGATGATAAAGCAGTTTTTCCACTGCCATCGGGTCCCAGGAAAAGGGTTGTTTCATCATTCTGGTCAATATTTACTGCTGCATGCAGAGGCAGCACATCTGATTTGGCCAGCAGGTGAGTCATAATTGCAAAAACTGTATTTTTAATTTCGCCGGCGTAGGCGGTGCCGCCGATGAGTGCAATGCGCAGGCTTGGATGTAAAATGACAAATGTCTCTGAGTTGGTGCCATCACGGCTGGGCACAGCATGGAAATGCGGGGCATGGATGATGGTGAACTCAGGTTCCTTGAAGTCGGTTTTCTGACCAAGGTCGGAAGGGCGAACAAACATGGTTCTGGCAAACAGGCAATGCCATGCATCTTGTGTAATCAGGCGAATGGGTTTGTCATAACCGGATTCAGCTGCAACTACACAGTCTTCTACATAGAGCTGGCGTCCTTCCATATAACCGCGCACACGATTGAGTAGGGCTTCAAATTGCGGTTCAGACAGGGAGCGATCGAATTCGCCATGATAGGAGGCAGATTCATTGAGAGAACCATCGACAATATATTTATCTTTTACTGTCTGGCCGGTGAAATGGCCATTGCGAACGACTAAAGCCCCTTGGTGGGCTAAGTGCCCTTCCCTGTTACGTAGGGCATGTTCATAAAATCTAGGGGTAGGCATGTTCCAGAATACATCTTCCAGGTTTTTTAATCCCAAATGGCTCATGGCCAGTTCTTCACTGATCTGTTTGGTTGTATAAGGCATTGCTTATGCCCTCCCTCTCCACTCTGATATGCAGCAGGCATCTTGTACTAGCCTGAATGAATTTTCCATAACTTTTTTCAGCGTTTAGCTTTGAACGTGAACGTATTTACTCCACGTTTAAAACGAAGTCGTGTTTAAGGGGCGGGAGTAATGGTGAAACAGCGCTGTTCGATAAGGAAATATCCATGAGTGGATGGTTTCTCCTGATAGCTAACCTTGATTACATCATGTGAGCTGAAACTATGTGTGGTGCCGAAAATAACTGTTTCCTGATGCGTGAGTTCAGAGTCTACGGGGTATTCAATGCTGATGGCATGATCTGATGACCAGCGGATGAGGGCATCATATCCATGTTTAAAAGAAAAGCTGGCCATGCCATCGTCAAAACTGTTGTTGGCATGGCGGATGTTTATTTTCATTTCCTGATTGATCGGGTTATCACCATGTGAGACGCGGAAGAGGGTGGCTATTTTTTTTCCGGAAGGTGATGGGCATTCAAACATCACATCCATTTTTTCACTGCTGCAAGATGAGAGCAGCAATAACGCTGCGATCATCATGATTGCGAAGACTCTCATGCAGATTGAGTGATGCGATTGAACTCTTTTTCACCCCGTTCCAGGCAGTCTTCTACTGCCACACCTTTGAAATAGTTGCCGATCAGCGCCAATGCTGTGCCTTTCAGTGATGCATCCAGTGTTTCGATGAGCTGATGGTGCCCCATATCTGGTGCAGGCAATCGATTGGTTTTGTGGAAAGCATATTGGATGTCTGAGATATTCACATCTAATATATTACAGATACGCTCAATTTTCGCATGTTCACTGAGCAGGCCCGGTTTGAAATGAAACGTAAAACCACGCAACGTCGGATGCTTAATATAATCGCGCGAGACGGCTGAATAAAATTCACCATCCACTGCTATTAGACCGGCAATAGCTTCTTGTGACAGGCTTGCTTTATCCAGTACAACACCGACTGATTCAATCTCAACCTCATTAATCCAGTTCAACTGCTCTGCTATCTCAGGATGGACATTTTTAAGTAAACGCGCTGTTGCCAAAGCAGGGGTGGCACAGACCAGCGTGTTACATTCATAGCTGGCCTCTGCTGTTTCTATGGCATAGTGATCATTATGGTAAGAGACAGATTGAATGTGCTGATTGGTATGAACATCCAGTTGCTTTTCCAGAGCCTGGATAATGTCATTCAAGCCACCGGGGAAGGTATAACTGCGCATAATGGATTTATCGCGTGGTCGTTTTCGAAACAGCATATCCGCAGGCATGTTGTTTGCATCCTGGCAGACTACAGCACTTAGAGCGTGCTTGAATACGTCATTATAATTTTTTGGGCCAACCAGAGTGCCGTAATAACCGGCTACCGATTGATCCTGCTTTTTGAGTGAAAATATACGCCATGCGTGGGTGATGAGTTCAGAGAAATGCAATCGTGATGGAATAGAACAGCTCGCATCATTCACCAGCAAACGGTAACGCAGCTTTTCACGTGCCTGCAGTTGATCCATCAGATCAAGCCGTTGCAGGATGCTCAACAGCCGACCATAGGAGTTGAAACAGGTGTGTGTACCAAGCTCGAGCCAGAAGTCCTGCTGCTGGTTCTGCACCGCTACGGAATCAAAACAGCCACCGCAGCGCGCTTCTTTTTCCAGTACTAGCACATTCAAGCCAGCCTGTTTGGCCTCAAAGGCCAGCGCTAAACCGCTGATGCCAGCGCCGATCACAATTGTGTCATATCGTTTTTCCATATCCCGACTCCATCATCTCAAAACCGCGAGTGCAATAGTTTGCTTCGCCTAATCCGCTAGAATTGGTATGAATATTGCGTACTTTCAGCATGCGAGAAATAGTTCAGCAGCATTTGCCTGGAATAATTTGGAGTGCAACTCTCTTGCTGATACTCGTATCTGCAGTTTTGATTGATGCAACTGGCTCCTCGCAAGTGAAGGTCTCTTTTCCTGGTATGGATAAAGTTGTGCACTTTCTTGTGTTTGGTTTTATCGCATATTGCTGTATCAATCTGTTGTATGAAAGCGCTCTTGTAGATGCGCTGTTTTTACCACTGCACGCGTTTGTTTTTGTTGCCAATATTGGTGTGCTGTCGGAAGTGATGCAATCTTATACACCAGGTCGAGTAGCATCTGTGGCCGATGTGATGGCAGATCTTGCTGGCGCGATTGTGTTTATATTATTGTGGTATCGTATCAAAAAGATGGAAAAAGAACGCCACTTTTTATAACGGTTTCTAAACCCGCATTATTCACAAATACTGCCGCGCCCTTGCTTGTTCCTTTGTCCGCAACGCATTTCTCGTCGGTCACCCGTAAGCATGGCTACGCCCTCCCTTCTCTAAATCCGTTGCAAACAAAGGCTCTGCGCAATCATCACACCGATTTATGAATAATGTGGGTTAAATATCGTTTGTCTGCTGGCAGCAGCATGATCTATTGATTAGAGTTTTCGCTATGACTACTCCTTCAGTTCACTGCGATCTTTGTGGTTGCGACAATATCGAAATTATTTCTCAAACGGATCGTCACCAGCAAGCCCTGGATACGGGGCTGTGTTTGGGTTGTGGTCTGGTGATGCACGTACCTGTTCCGAGTGAGGCCGAGGTAAACGAATATTACGCCTCTAGATATCGCCAGGATTATCATGGTGAATCTCAGCCTTCAGAGCGGCGTATCATGCGGGCGTGGAAAAATGCTGAACGTATTCATGCGCAACTAAAACCCGCCTTAAACAGTGTGGATACAGTGTTTGAAGTGGGTGCCGGCATTGGCTGTACGGTGAAGAAGTTCGAAACAGAAGGGTTTAAGGCAACGGGTATTGAGCCTAATCATGATTTTAATGCTTTTACCCGGCAGAGCCTGTTTGCTCAGGTGGAGAATGTAAATCTGTTCGACCTGGAAGCAAAAGCACAGACAGATTTGGTGCTGTTAATTCATGTGATTGAGCATTTTTCATCACCACGCAAGGCGTTGACGCATATTCGTGAGTTGATTCATGATGATGGCCTGTTTTATGTCGAATGTCCGAATGTGACAGGTCCTTTCGCGACCTATGATCGCATGTTCCATTACGCACATATATATAATTTCTCACCGGAAACACTGCAGGCAACGGTTGAGCAGTGTGGTTTTGAGATGGTGCAGTGTTTTTCAACGGATAGTGATGCTGATATTCATATGTTGTTTAAAAAATGCGATACGCCGAAAGCTGTAGGTATTTCAGCTGATCATGCAGGCTGGGTACGTGATCGTATTAACCAGTATAATGTGCTTAGTTATCATGCCCGGCCAGCGTACCTCTCTAATCGGGTACGCAAGGTGTCGTCCTATTTGATGGAGTATATGAAAGCAAAAGATTTCGTGTCGGAATTGCTGGGTCGTTTGGGTAAGAAGCCTAGTTAGGGATACTCTGAAGAAGTCGGAGTATCCGTGTAGGCCATGGATGGCCTGCCAAATCAGGCATGTAAGTGCTTGATTTTGTAAGCAAAGGCAAAACCACGCTTTTGTTTTTGCTTGCTGAAAAAACTACATGGACGTATTTTTCAGCGTTTTCTTAGATTCAAACCAGCCTGCATGAGTCATGCAGGCTCCTGATCTTGCTTTAGTGCATGGCCTCGAAAAATACCCGATCAATATCTTCATTCCATTCATTGCGATATAGATTGAGCCAGTGATCGGCTTGCGTCTGACCTGATTCGACGGCTTGAATGACAGGTTGTAAGAACTTGCTCTCATCTTCACCGGCTTGATTGACCTGGTTTAAGCGCTCCAGGCCTGAGCTGGCGATGTCTAACACCTGTTCACATATCTTGATCACAGACGTTTGGCGGAATGGTGTTTGTAAAGCAGTGATTGGTACCTGTTGACGAAGTGCATTCACCTCATCAAAAGACCAGTCGGCAACCAGATTCAAAGCCTCAGATTCAGCCTGTTCATCATACAAGAGTCCTTTCCATAAGGCTGGTAACGAACAGATCCATGGCCATGCACCAGCATCAGCACCGCGCATTTCCAAATATTGTTTCAGACGGACATCGGGAAAAAGAGTGGAAAGGTGTAGCTCCCAGTCATCCATATCGGGATATTCACCCGGTAGCT
>JAJFLF010000302.1 GCA_021772845.1 Mariprofundus sp. | reverse complement strand
GGATAAACTGGCTGATACCATTGCCGCGCACTTGAACTTAAAGGTTGAAGAGAAGCAATCCCTGCTTGAAATCGCAAGTGTAACTGATCGACTTGAACGCTTGTATGCGCACATGGAAGATGAGATGGAGCTGATGCAGGTGGATAAACGCATCCGCGGCCGTGTTAAGCGCCAGATGGAGAAGAGCCAACGGGATTATTATCTGTCTGAGCAGATGAAAGCGATCCAGAAAGAGCTGGGTGATGAAGATAGTGAAAGTGATCTGCAGCAGCTTGAAGAGAAGATTCAGAAATCGGGTTTGAGTGTTGAAGCAAAAGAGAAGGCAGAAGCTGAATTCAAACGCTTGAAAATGATGCCGGCAATGAGTTCGGAAGCCACCGTAGTGCGCAATTATCTGGACTGGTTGATTGATATCCCCTGGAGGAAACGCTCGCGTGTGAATAAGAGTATTTCCCTTGCAGAAAAAGTGCTGGATGAAGATCATTTTGGTCTTGAAAAGGTCAAAGAGCGAGTATTGGAACACTTGGCAGTTCTTAAGCTTGTGCGCAAAATGAAAGGCCCGATTCTCTGTTTTGTTGGCCCTCCAGGGGTTGGTAAAACATCGCTGGCTAAATCAATAGCCCGCGCTACCAAACGTGAATATGTACGCATGAGTCTGGGTGGTGTGCGTGACGAGGCAGAAATTCGTGGTCACCGCCGTACCTATATTGGTTCAATGCCAGGTAAAGTTATTCAATCGATGAAAAAAGCGGGCACCAAAAATCCCCTGTTCCTGTTTGATGAGATTGATAAATTAGGGGCTGATTTCCGTGGAGATCCATCATCTGCATTATTGGAAGTATTGGATCCCGAACAGAATCACACTTTTGGTGATCACTATTTGGAAGTGGATTATGATCTATCCGAAGTGATGTTTATTACCACCGCTAACAGCTTGAATATTCCGGGCCCACTGTTGGACCGTATGGAAATTATCAATATATCGGGTTACACCGAGCGAGAGAAGCTGGAAATTGCCCGTCGTTATCTGCTCGATAAACAGCGTAAGAATCATGGTTTGAAAGAAGAGCAGTTTAAGGTGGATGATTCGGCCTTAACTGAAATTGTTCGTTATTATACACGTGAAGCCGGTGTGCGTGGTTTGTCGCGTACGCTGGCCAAACTATGCCGTAAGGTGGCACGTAATGTTGTGCAATCAGATATGCATGGGGCGATCAACTTATCTGCTGCGGATATTGAAACGTATCTGGGTGTGCGAAAATATCGATTCGGTTTGGCCGAAGAGCATGATCAGATAGGCGTGGTGACAGGGCTTGCCTGGACTGAAGTTGGCGGTGAACTGTTGCAAATTGAAACAGCATTGATGCCTGGTAAGGGTAAGTTGACGGTGACTGGTCAGCTCGGTGATGTGATGCAGGAATCCATCCAGGCAGCGCTTACCTATGTGCGTTCTCGCGCTGAGCCTCTGGGTTTAAAGCCGGACTTTCATCAGAACGTTGATATACATGTGCATGTGCCTGAAGGTGCGATCCCTAAAGATGGTCCTTCAGCGGGCTTAGGCATGGCGACATCAATTGTTTCTGCCTTGACTGGTATTGCGGTCAAGAAACATGTCTGTATGACCGGAGAGATCACTCTGCGTGGAAAGGCTTTGCCTATTGGCGGCCTGAAAGAGAAGTTGTTGGCAGCGCATCGTGGCGGTTTGACTGAAGCGATCATACCAGAGGAAAATGCAAAGGATTTGAAGGACATCCACGAAGATGTTTTAGCAGGGCTTGAAGTACATGTTGTGAGTCATATGGATGAGGTGTTAGACCATGCCTTGACTCGGCTGCCAGCCGGTATAAGTATGTCCACAAGTTTTGTTCCTGGGGTCGTTGCAGGCATTTATTTGGATGAAAAATTACCTGAAAATGTTGACGACAACTCGGCGGTAGCACACTAACAAAATAATAAAAAATAAGTTGACAAGACATGGGGTCGTTTGCGTATAGTTCGCATCCCATTGAATGTGGCGGGAGGAATGATGAATAAAGCAGAATTGGTAAACCATGTAGCAGAAACAGCTGGTTTGAGCAAAGCAGCAGCTGGCGATGCAGTTGAAGCAGTAGTCGGTGGTATCACAAGTACCTTAGCTGGTGGCGATGCAGTGAGTCTGGTAGGATTCGGTACATTCTCAGTAGCTGATCGTGCAGCACGTACAGCACGTAACCCACGTACTGGTGAAGCGATCGAAGTAGCAGCTTCCAAAGCTCCAAAATTCAAAGCTGGTAAAGCTCTGAAAGACGCAGTTAAATAAATCCCGAGAGTGGGCTTGCCCACTTTCTTTAAACAAGGGCTATGGAAGCCCTTGTTTTTATTAGGGCGCTTAGCTCAGCTGGGAGAGCAACGGCCTTACAAGCCGTAGGTCGCAGGTTCGAGCCCTGCAGCGCCCACCATTTTGGTAGGCTTCGGGTATCTGACGAAGCCTATTTTTAATTCAATCTTAAGGGTTGATTTTAGGTTCGCAAGTTATTACCTTGCGCACCAAGCCGCTGGAGCGGTAGTTCAGTTGGTTAGAATGCCGGCCTGTCACGCCGGAGGTCGCGGGTTCGAGTCCCGTCCGCTCCGCCACACACAAAGCCCCTGATGGAAACATCGGGGGCTTTTTTATGCTACGTATATTCAGCAGATATGCTCTATGTTTTATCAGAGCCACAAACGGATTCTATTACAGAGTGAATGAAGCTGAGAGTGATATAACAACGTTACCTCATGGACTGGTGAGATATTGGTGTTCTAGAAAGCGAACAACAATGTGCAAGCTGAACAGCTGCAGTCTCAATGACAGGCGGCTAATAGTTTCGCTCAATCTGGATTATGAAAAATAAAACATACCGTACAGATGATGATGCGATCTAATCATAAACTTTGACTGTATAATACACCTGTTTATTTCGACGTGCTGATGGCTGGTAATCCTTACGTGTCATGATCGGATCCCGCTGCAGGATCACCAATGACTATGAGTTCCATAATGTTTTCACGGAATTCAGTCCAGGAGTAACGTGAAACCGGGTTCCCATATGGATTGATGATGATTCGGTGTTGGCGGATGCACGAATAATCCTCTTCGCGCGGAAACAGTTTGCGGATAGTCGTTTGCAAAGGATCACTCCATTCAAAGCTTTCTTTCAAACGGTAACCGAGCCATACATAACCATCAGCCAGAAGGCGTGCAAACAACTCTTCAGCATCATCGGGTAAGGAGCTGGTGACTTGCAGTGCAAGAATATCCATTTCATCGCTATCTCCGACATCTCCCATCATTTCGTCAATGGTATGGCGTAGCGTGCGTTGCAACTCATAAGCTTCAGGGTTCTCTGCGCTATACATGTGATAGCTCGTGTGGGCTACATAGGTGCCATAAAATGCATTTGGGACCGTGATATGAATTTCATGGGGAAGGTTGAACCGCTCTAGCTCTTCTTGCAGCAACCTGGCTTGCTCACGGTTTTCCAATACGGGATAAATATCTGGCTTGCCACCTTGTTCATTGATAATGGTGATCAGGTGTGACAATACACTGGAGATACTGGCGTAAGGGTGGGCTTTCAGGTGTGGGCTGCGTGAGAGTAGAATTTTATCAATACTTTTAACATAAGGGCGCAGGAAATTCATATCTGCAAAGTTCCAGCGCACGATATCAACATGGATACGTGCATTGGCACCTGGAGTGTTGTCAATTTTACGGCGTAAGTAGGATAATTCATCTGCGCACTCAGCTTCAGTGAGGTCATCAATGATTGTTAACTCAATGTTTTCATATTCATCAAGCATGCGTTGTAGCAGAAGTGGCAGACTACCGACCCAACCTGTAACCAGCAGTTTAAGGCTGCTGTTGTGTGCAAGAGGTTTCAATCCGAGAGGTTGAGTAGTGATCGTAGTTGCTGGCAATGTTTGTAAACGTTCGATGGCAAACAGTGTTTCTGAGAATAGTGCATTTGCACTGATAGCCATGCCTAATATGGAAGGGACCTTCATCGGCAGGCTGATCTTGTTGGCATTATAGATGGGATGTGAGCAACCTTGATCATCGGAGATGGATAATAAAATGATACCACGTGTCACCAGTTTTGCAGCCAATGTAGCCAGAGCTATAGATTGACTGCCATCAGGTAGACTCAAGGTGATCTGACTGTTTTCACATTGCAGCGTACCTCCCCATTCAGAGATTTGTAGTGACGAATCTTCGGTACGCTCGGGAATCATCAGGCGTTCAATAACTTGATCAAAGTCCTTATATATTAGTATATTGCGGAACATGTTGGCGCGCACATCGGCTTCAGATAATACCACTGTCGGTTTGTTATAAAAGCCAGTGGTATCCCAACCGACTTGTAACATGTGGTGATGAGAATCAAGGTGCGGGGTGGCCATGCCAGGGGTGGCAACATTGATATAAAGATCAGGGTTTACCTTTCTCACTGCAATCAAAGCATAACTGGCATAAGCCAGGTTGTCTGAGCTGCCAAAGCCATCGGGTACATTGATGGTAGCTTGTCTGGCATGACCGAGATTAATGCGTTGCAATGATTTAATGTTTTCGATTTCGCCCCAGCGGTAAGAGACCCAGCTATGATCAATCAATGCATCGGGTATTTTTTCACTTTTGTCGAGAACAACCAACTTAAGTTTTGAAAAACTGCG
>JAJFLF010000301.1 GCA_021772845.1 Mariprofundus sp. | reverse complement strand
GAACGGGTTCGGAATGACATCCGTGTGGATGAATTTGTAAAGGACTCCTTATTATTTGAACCGTGTCCAAAAAATGGACAAACACACACAAAACAATTCGTGCCATTCGTCCATTCGTCTCATTCGTGATTCAAAAATGGGCAAACAACACTAACCCATTCGTGCCATTCGTCCATTCGTCTCATTCGTGATTCAAATTAGAAATGAGCCGCCTCATACTCCGCCGATGCCAGCTTCACACAAACAGCCACCACCGCCATCGCCTGCGCCACCTCCTCCACCGGCGGACGGCTGGGAGACAGGCGAATATTGCTGTTATTCGGGTCTTTGCCACGTGGATACGTCGCACCAGCAGGCGTCAGCGCCACACCCGCTTCCTGCGCCAATGCCACCACCCGTTCCGCCACCGGCAGCTTCGTATCCAGACTGACAAAGTAACCGCCTTTCGGCTCCGTCCATGTTGCCAATCCACTGCCGTCCAGCTCCTTCGACAGCGCCTCATAAACTGCATTGAACTTTGGCGCTAAAATGGCTTTGTGTGCTTTCATCAAGCCAGCGATACCACCCGGATAGCTGTTGATAAACTTCACATGACGATACTGCTCAACCTTGTTCGGACCAATTGACTGTAAGCCCATCAACTTCCCAATATAAACAATATTTGCTTCACTGGCAGCCATAAACCCAATGCCGCCGCTGGAAAATGTCACTTTAGACGTCGAGCCAAACAGGTAAACGCGATCTGGGTTTCCTGCTGCCTCACAGGCTCGCAGCAAGTTCAGCGGTTTGACTGGCTCATCGGTGAGGTGGTGAATAATATAGGCATCGTCAGCAAAAATGGTGAAGTCGGAAACGGCCGTTTTCATCGCAGCCAATCGCTTGACCACCTCATCCGACACCGAATCGCCAGTGGGATTGCTGTAGGTAGGCACAAACATCATGCCTTTGATCGAAGCATCAGCGGCAGCCAACTTTTCAACCGCATCCATATCAGGACCATCCGGCGTCATGTTCACCGGCACCAATTCAAAACCCAATGCATCCAATATTTTAAAATGGCGATCATACCCCGGAACCGTCACAATCATCTTCGGAGATTGTCCCACCCAGGGAGCATCACTGTGCAGCATCCCTTTCAGCAGTGCCCACATCAAGTTATTCGCCATCAACCGCAGGCTGGCATTATTGCCTACAATCATTTCTTGCGGCTTTACACCTAACACAGATGCAAACAGTTCACGCGCTTCTGGCAATCCGGCAATGCCACCGGGGTAATTGCGAATGGCAATACCGCTTGGTGTCACTACATCCTGCTCATCAACAATCGTTAGCATCGGGTTTGCCAGATCAAAATCTTGGTCACTTGGCTGACCCCGCTGCAAATTCAACTGCAATCCAATCGACTTGAACTTTTCATATCGGGCACGAATGTCATCTAACGTTTCAACTGTCATCTTTCTCCTCCAGGCGTTTATCATGCATATTTAATAATTTTTGTGCTGGGCGGAAAGTAGTGTTCCACCAAACAAATATTGACGGTTAGCGAATCAGGACGGAACACTTAAACTGAAGCAAATATCCGACGTTTTAAAAGCCAAAACAAGTTTACTTCAGCAGTAGATTGTAGTGAGAAGCGAATGTCAAGATTTTTGCATTTCTCCGCCAAAAACTGGACACTCTAAAACGGTGTCCTTTGTAGCACAATCCGTCCATTAATCAAATTCTTTTGCCAGGAGATAAAAAGTAGTATACCTTTGCGGTGTACATGATTTTTGCAAGTTAAAATGGGGCATGGTTCAAATGTCCAGTGAGTTTGCTTGACACTTTGTAGCGCGATTTGGTAAATCGCGTCGAGAACGATTTACCAAATCGTTCTACAGTTTGTAAAGCCAACTTGAACCATGCCTAAAATGGAGTCACCATGAGCCAGACAAACTATCCATTTGAAGACAAACTTGAAGTGACCTTTCGGGATATTGATGCGATGGGTTTTGTGAATAATGCGGTGTTTTTTACCTATTTCGAAACCGTGCGTATTAAATACGTCTCCCGCATTTTTGAGCAAAGTGACATTTTAGACCTGGATTTACCGCTAATTTTAGTTGAAGCAACCTGTACCTACCATTCACCGGCGCTTTTGGGTGAAACGTTAGCAGTGGGTGTGGGGTTGTCTCGGTTCGGCAACAAGAGTTTTGATTTGCTGTATCGCATTGAAGGAGAAGACGGCCGTTTAATTGCCATCGGCAAAACCATCCAGGTCATGTTCGATTACGAGACCCAGAGTGCATTTCCGATTCCCGATGATGTAAAAACACGTATCAACAATTATCAAGGTGCGTGGCACAACTTACTCAATCATGAGTAATTTCACCGGCAACTTGATCCTCTAGACAATTTCGCTAGAATAGTGACGCTAAACCCGAAAAGGGTAATAAATGGCTGGGGGTGGAATAACGGCCGTTTTCGTTCCAATCCATCCAAAACCCAGTCCAAAATCAATTAATCGAGGGAGTAATGGCTAAAAAATCATCAAGAAGAAAACCATCACGTGCACCACAAAGAAAAACAAACTGGATCGTCATCTACGGCGTTATTGCCGCTGGTGTCCTTTTGCTAGGTGGTCTCCTATTCCTGTCCTTACAAAGCAGCGAAATCCTCACTGTTCCCAAATGGTGTGAAGACGACGACGCCCATTGTGTGGCCAAAGGTGATGAAAATGCCCCAGTCACCATCGTCG
>JAJFLF010000031.1 GCA_021772845.1 Mariprofundus sp. | reverse complement strand
CTGATGAATCTGGCCTATAACATGAAACGCTACGTTTATCTGACAAAGAACAAACCTGCACACGCCACAGGATAAATGGCGACAGGCCGGAAACCTCTGCTCCCGCTGGGGAAAACGGGAACGAAAAACAGACCAAAACATCCGCTACCAACACCCCGCTCCGGTGAACTGTATGGAGTGAAACAAAGAAAGACTCAAACCAACTCGCAAATCATCATTTTTAGAGGTGACCTTAAGTTTCACAAACTTATCTTAACCGAGAGACCATGACTCTTTTCCCTTCCAGCTTAGGGCGACCCAACCGAGAACAGTTAAAAACACTCCAACCGCAGATTTTAATCGCAAATATTTTATCATTTTCCAATCCTAAAATTTCTTGTTGATGGATGATCGCCACCTTTTTTCGAAGTGCGAATGTCTAGAAGATTGGCTATATATTTTTATATATGCTGACTTAATCCGAGAATTTCCATTTCCAATGTCAGGAAGATAGATAAATGCAATTTTATAAACTGGATGCCATGGAGAAATTTTCATGCTCATTGTCGCTTTTACTATGGCTAATTCCAAATTTGAGATACAAAACAGGTAATAAAAACAGGTTCATAAAAGTTGAGGTCGCCAGTCCTCCCAGGATAACCACCGCTAACGGATGTTCAATCTCCTGACCGGGTTGCAAACCTGTAACGATAATGGGCAGCAACGCCAACCCTGTAGTGAGGGCGGTCATCAAGATAGGCGCCAACCTCTCCCTGGCTCCACGAATGACCAAACCCAACCCAAATGGGACACCCTCTCTGTGCTCCAAATAGCGATAATGACTGATAAGCATGATCGCATTGCGCACGGCAATTCCGAGCACCGTGATAAAACCAATCTGCGACCCCAGCGACAGCACTCCATCGGCGAAAAATATAGCAAACACTCCTCCGATGAGCGCAAATGGCATTGCCAATAAAACCAATAAAGCCAGCCGGGTCGATTCAAAATGGGCTTGAAGAATCAGGAAAACCCCGAGCAAAACCAGAAGCGACAACTCGATCAATTGATTTCTGGCTTCCTGCCGGGCGGCTAGCTCTCCAAGGAATTCGGGATGATACCCTCGTTCAAACTTAATTCCGCCAACGGCTTTCTCGATTTGCCTGGCGACCTGTCCCAAGCCATATCCTTTGGCAACATTACAGGTGACATCAATTTTCCGTGAAGCGGATTCTCGCGTGATCTGATTGGGCGTGGGATTGATGGCAATTTCCGCAACCCGTCCCAAAGGAATATTGCCTCCAGATGGAGATGCGATAGGCATGGTTCTCAGTGCCTCCACACTGTGCCGAAGACCGGGAACTCCCCGCACCATCACGTCATCGACTTTTTGGTCATGATAAACTTCTCCAACTTTAGTTCCCTGGATCAGGGTTGTGACGTACCGCCTCACCTCACCGGATGTTATGCCAAACAGGGTTCCGGCATCACTTCGAAGTTTTACCTCAACTTGTGGAACCAAAACCTGAGGCTGGACTTTTAAATCAGTCACGCCACCTATGGGACGAATTGCGTCAGCCACTTCCATGGCCTTGAGTTGAAGTTTTTCAAGATCGTCCCCATAAATCCGCACAACAATCGTAGCCCCGGTTCCCGTCAAAACCTCTTTGATTCGCTCACGCAAATATGTGAGCAGATCACGGTACAAGCCAGGGTAACTATCTACCACTTCCTGGACTTTCTGCACCGTTGAATCATAATGGGCCGATGGATCGAGACTGATCCATAGTTCGGTAAAGTTAGGTCCGACCACCTCATCGGCAACCTCCGCCCTGCCAATATGGGCGCCAAAATTGCGAACCCCCGGGATGGCGAGCAGTTCCTTACTCACCCGTTTGGTGATACGAACCATGGCATCCAGCGATGTGCCTGGTTTTTCAACCCAGTGCATCAGGAAGTCATATTCTTTAAATTTCGGTAAAAACTCTTCCCCCAGCATCGGCACAAGAAGAAGCGTGATTGTCAAAGAACCGGTGATAAAAAATATGACAAGTTTTGGAAAACGAACCAGTTTAGGGAGTGTATTCCCGTATGCCCTTTGAATGAGCTTTGTCAAAAAAGCATCTTTTTCGCCGGACTTTATCGCTCCTGGCAGAAAAATAAGGGAGAGAGCAGGGGTCACCGTCAATGCCACCAGTAAAGACGCTCCAATTGACATCACATAGGATAAAGCTAAAGGGGCAAAAAACGCACCCACCAGACCTTTCAGGAAAAAAACCGGGAACACCACAAGAACAACAATCAGGCTTCCGTATACTACGGCGCTGCGAACCTCCAGCGTTGCCTTGAGAACTACCTGAAATACATCTTCAGGAACATCCCGGTTCGAATTTTCCCGCAGGCGGCGCATTATATTTTCAACTCCAATGATGGCATCATCCACCACGCTGCCGAGTGCGATGACCAGGCCCGCGAGGACCATGGTATTAATCGTCTCTCCCCGGTAATACAAGACCAGCAATGCGGAGATGAGCGACAGGGGAATGGCTATAATGCTGATACAGGCTGTGCGCCAATTGTTCAGAAAAATCCACAGGACTGCGGCAACCAGCAAACAACCGACCAGAAGGGCCTGCTTCAGGTTATGCAGGGACATTTCAATGAAGGTTGCCGGACGAAAAATGCTGGAATCGATTTCGATATCCCTGAAACCTGGCCGCAAAACTTCCAATGCTTTTTCAATATTATGTGTGACCTCAAAGGTATTGCCCCAAGGCTGTTTTTCGACAATAAGCAACAGGCCTGATTTTCCATTGACGACGGCATCGCCAATGGGCAGAGGATAATCTTCCACCACATCACCAACATCCCCAAGCATCAAGGGCACCCCGTTCCTGAAAATAACGACTGTCCTGGAGAGATCTTCAGGTGTTTGAACGGTTGAAATATGAGACACAGCGAGCCGCTGATTGGGTGTGTCAATGCTTCCCCCGCCATTGACCGCAACGGCATCCTTTGCGGCACGCATAATATC
>JAJFLF010000004.1 GCA_021772845.1 Mariprofundus sp. | reverse complement strand
CTCCTTAATAGGGGTGTGCGCCGTGCGGGCCAATCGCTACAACCCAGCGCAGATACATAGCATTGGCATTGGCACCTGCAGCAACTCCAAGATCACCAGCCACCTCTGTAAGAGCTTTGCGAGTATGCTTATACTGCAGAGTGACGCTCTGAAATTCACTAATCTTCCATGCTAGACCTGCTGATATTGCGCTCTCCTTCAGCCAGCCCGTTGTTGCTGGAACATACTCTCGAGAGTAGTCAAAGCGTGAGAACAGATGCCAATTACGATTTAGCGAGGCTGTTGCCAGTAGATAACTACCATCGTTGATCGCTGTTGTGACACCTGTACCCTGCCCTTGCCAGCGACGAAGCCACTCGCCTTCCAGTGTAAATCCGGCATGTGCAAGGTTCTGGTGCTTGATGGCAAAGTGACCGCCAGCAATGCGTGTCATTGAGTCTGCTGTCGCAATACCATTTTTACCCTGAACATAGTTAGCACCCAATTCAACAGTTGCACTATCACTTATGTCCCAGAGACCTGTCCATCGTGCCAGTCCCGCGTACTGACTGGTGCCTGTCGGATCGAACGCAACATCATTTCCAGTGGAGAAGAATCCGGCCGTCAATGTCTGTACCGAATCGCCGATAAACAATGGCTTATCCAGTAGGACACCATCTCCGATAAATATCTCTGGGCCGAAGAGATTAACCAACCCATTGGGGCGATCAGCATAGATCAGTGCATGCGGATGCATCTCATTAACCCGTCCAATGGGAAGAAATTTCCGTCCTGCGCGCATATTTACACCCCACGGAAGATAGGCGGTAATAAAGCCCTCTTCCACTGCCATACCGCCATTGGCGCCGGTAACAGTCATATCAAGTCGCGCATGCGCATCAATATTAGCGCCAAAAATAATTTCAGCCTCCGAGAGCGGCAGAAAACTACTGCTACTCACCGCACCATCGCCACGGATGCGTTGGCCGGTGAAATTCCCAATCACCGAAATGGATGGGTTACCGCTGTTCTCAGCCGTAGTGGCACGCGCATGCTTATTCACTTCTCTTGCAGGGACAGCGTTCACCACCGGCGTTTGCTGTCTCTTCTCTTGCGCTGCTGCTGACATTTTTTCAGCACTCTCCAGCTCTTCTATCCGTTTCAGCATCTGCTGAAGTTGAACCTTTAATTCCTCTATTTCGCTTGCAGCATGCGCATTGCCGGAGCTAAAAAGCACCGCAGCAAGCATGAGGCACAATCGTGCATATCTCATGATCTCTTCTCCTAATTGTATGATGATAACGCGTCGCATTGAACGCAGGTTTAAATCAGGAGAAAACGGGAGGAGCCCGAATGGAGTTGCTGACTCTCGCAACGGCAATATAGCCTATAGCTTGAGAGGCAGCAGGTTGAATATGAGTAAGGTTTGATGCTGGGCGAAGTATGGCAACAGCAACTGCACCATGGGATACAATATCTTCGAGATCACAGCTGATACAGGCGCTATCGAGCGCATGCAGACCATCATCATGACTATGAACAGTGGCAACGGACCATATACAGCCCACAATCGCCAACATGGAGAACATCCACTGCATACGGCGCACACTACTTAAGCCGCGCAAACTATCTCCGATCCATCTCATCGCGCGAACCATAACCAAAGAGCACAGTAAAGAAAGCTCGATGGTAAATCGGCGTATTGCCTTACCCATGCTAGGAAGTCATTCAACATCAGAGCATGAGGCCAGCTAAAACAATCGAAGCGAGTTTATACCTTGATCAATTCCTTGATCAGATCACGGGCATGCAGGCTTTGACCACGCACATCTTTGGAATCATCAGAAAGCAGGTGGAGGTAAGCTGGCACCACGGTCTCTGGAGCTGGCACTTCATTGGGGTGCATGCCGCCAAACGTACGCTTGAATAGAGCTGTGCGCACAAGGCCCGGATTCAAAGCGTTGAAGCGATAGGGTTTATCCTGATGTTCGTTTTGCCACATGGCGGCGGCATAAGCCAAGGCCCTTTTCGCCATGCCATAGGCATGCCAGTTGTTCTGATCCTCATCAACCATATCACAGGTTGTGAAAATGATAGATGCAGAATCAGCGCGTCTGAGCAGCGGCAACATCATCTGTGTGAGCATATTCGGTGCGGTCAGATTGATATCCAATGACGCTCTGAATACATCCTGTTTGATATATTGCATCGGCACACAGCGATCAATGGATGCGGCACAGTGAACCAAACCATCAAGATGCGGAATTTGATCTTTAAGGCTTAAGAACAATTTACCGTAATTATCAAAATCGGTCAGATCAAAAGGAATACAGAGGCAACGACCACCAAACTCTTCAATACGCTCCATTGTTTGCTGCAAGCCATCTTCATTGCGGCCAACCGCGATAACAGATGCGCCAGCTTCACCGAGTGCTGCTGCAACATATTGGCCTATGCCATCGGATGCGCCAGTCACCATAATAATACGATCTTGAAATGCTTTAGACATGTTGTCCCTCCGACCTGCGGCATCTTAGGGTCTGTTCATATAAAATCCAACCCTAGTCCCACTGCTGTTTTTTGTTTCATTACAAACCATTACTGACCCGCATACATTGCAATTCCATCATACTGTAAGCTTAAGCATTAGCCCTCGACTGCTTGATCATGATAAAACAACAGCTATTCAACTTATGTATTGGAATTCTTCTCTTGTTACCTGCGCAATCCCTTGCAGCAGAGCCTGACTGGTCATCCTACACGCAGCTGTTAGAGAGGCATGTCAGCCCTAGGGATAATAAT
>JAJFLF010000300.1 GCA_021772845.1 Mariprofundus sp. | reverse complement strand
ATAGCTGGAGAACACCATAAACGGATTACTAAAGTAAACACGATAATGGGCGATATAATCATATACTGTCGTCACTGGGAGCGGGTAAACATTGTTATGTAATCAGATTGAACAAATTCACCGAAACCTGAACGACACATTCCCGGCCTTATGCCGCATTTCGATTGCGCTCTACGATAAAGATACCGATATGCTGAAAACCTTCACCAACAGCACCAAAGGCGCCACCCCGATCCAGTATATTCCAGTAAACTGGCTGCCTCAGAATCACTGAGTAAACTGGTTGAAACACGAGAGATGCGAATCATTGACGATATCTCTGCAATCTCTTCTGACAAAAAACATACAACGATGATCAAAGCAGCCGGTTATAGATCCAGCCTCACCTTCCCTGTCTATCATAAGAATTCACTGATCGGCATTATGTTTATGAATGCCAAAGAGATCGCGTATTTCACTGAAGCAACTGTTGATCAACTCAAAATTTTCATACAACTGATCTCCACTCTGCTCATTGCCGAAACGATGCCGCTCAAAACCCTCAAAGGTGCCGTTGCAACAGCCCGTGAATTCAGTCGCATCAAGGATGAAGAGACCGGCGCACACCTCTCTCGCATGTCACATTATGCATGTGTAATCGCACTAGACGTTGGTGAAAAACACGACCTGAATGACGAGATGATCGAGTATATCTTCCAGTTCACTCCGCTGCATGATGTAGGCAAAGTCGGCGTTCCCGACAATATCATTCTTAAAAAAGGCAAACTGACCAACGATGAGAGAGCGGTTGTTCAGACCCATGTCCATATTGGCAAAGGAATCATCGATACGATGGTAGAAAAATTTGATCTTGATGGCCTGGATAATGTGCAGATGTTGAAAAATATTGTGCTTCATCATCATGAATGTGTTGATGGTTCGGGTTATCCTGACGGACTAAAAGGCGAGGCAATACCGATAGAAGCACGCATCACTTCAACTGCAGATGTGTTTGATGCCCTCACCAGTAAACGGCCGTATAAAGATGCATGGTCCAATCGCAAGGCATTGGCATTTATGGAGCAGCATAAAGGTAAAATGTTCGACTCCGATTGTGTCGATGCTCTAATTTCGAACAAACAAATTGTCAAAGGTATCCAGGAACGGTTCAAAGAAGACAGCCTGGGTTAAACGCGCTTCACTTCCTAAAGCTAGAACCGGCTAGCGTAGTCCCCACCGATATAGATCGTGCCATACCAGAGAACAAGCGAGAGTATAATCATTAGAAATGGTCTACCGAGATCTCCAGCGATCCGTTTCATCGGGTGCTTCTTCATCAATCCCCGAATCAACATGGCCAGCAGCAACACGGCTGCCAAACCATAAGTCACATAAAAAATCATCCATTGCTCTTTACCCATCAATGCACCTTAGACGATGTTTCAGTCAATTCCATCAGTTTGATAAAAGTGCCCGAAGCATCTGCAGGATGCTGATCATCAGCCCACCTCGACAACAAAGGGTATCTGCCCTACTGAATTACGATGTATTGGAATTTCACTCTTCCCGGATGATCACAATGATATGACAACGCTGATTAATCAGGCCGATTCAGCGATGTATAGCGTTAAGAAAAGTGGTAAGAATGGCTTCAAGTTTTACGAACCGAGCATGTCCTACTAGAAAAAAACGGGAACATAATATCCTTATCCCCTATTCCCATGAATAGTTCGAGTTGAGTCGAAACAACTCAATAGCGCATGCCTGATACTGCTATCAAAGCCCCACGTCTCTGCAGATTCAATATTCAAGACCTGGCCCCGGGTCCAGTAATGCTTAGGAGCGCTCATTCATTGTTCGGAAGGCAAAAAAAAACACCCCGCCGTTAGGCGAGGTGTTTAAAAGAGACTTAGTTACCTTATTTAGGGTAAACGTTAGAAGCCTGTGGGCCTTTCGCTCCGTCTTCAACATCATATTCAACAGCCTGACCTTCAGTCAGAGATTTGAAACCATCACCTTGAATTGAAGAGAAATGTACGAAAACATCATCTCCGCCATCATCCTGAGCGATAAAACCAAAACCTTTAGTGTCGTTGAACCATTTAACAGTACCAGTAGCCATTATAAATATCCTTAATTAATTAATTTTTTTGCATAAACTTGCATTTATAAGTGAAAATTAAGATCAACCAAGGAGGCTTCCAAGTCTGTCCAAAAAATACTACAAGCAATGTTCTGCGGAGCACATACTATATAACTGAGACCATCAGGCCAGTAAAACTTTTTCTAAAAAGATAATGTGGTCAGATACTTATTGTATAGAAGCATCCAAACCTTCCCATTGAACCTTCATGATCTTGCCCCTGTCCTTAATAATCAATCGACTCAGACTCACTGCAGTCCCACTTAGCACATAAAAAGGAGACCTTATTCTCATACATTTGTTACAATAGTTGTACAACACAAACTACTGATAACAAAAGTTATAATAAGGCCTTGTCCCATCAGAACACAGCTCTATCGCAGTTGCTTCAGCTTGTTCCGTGATATGAATTTGATTCACTCTCCAGATCGTTTCTATTCAAACCGCCAGACCCCAGACCTACAGATTCGACTCAGTTGAGGCTGGAGTTATGACCTCAAGTTATCTGGGACAGCAATGACTCTGACTTCAGCATTTGTGCTCAAAAAACTCAATAAATCATATCTGATCCCGGCCCCCGTTCTTTGCTAGAAATAGTTTCAGTCACTTTTCATTAGCGCACGCAAATGGTTTTGCAGATCACGTTTGTCCCACAATCCTCCCCTGCCATAACTGGCGATTTCCCACTGCTGCACAAAACCCTGCCACTGCTCAGGGTTAATACCTTCGGGTAGAGCACTATCCCGCAGCGGCTGATATGGGTGGCGAACCACACCACGGCGTTGTAACCAGTGATCCAGCTCATACCACAACAACTCACGCCGGGGCCTGCGCAATCGTAATCGCAGTTGCGCTGCAGATCGCCACATCAACAGCATCAAGCCAATAGCCAGCGCCGTTGCAAGAA
>JAJFLF010000299.1 GCA_021772845.1 Mariprofundus sp. | reverse complement strand
ATAGTTCGGGCACAGTATGTAACTATACGCCCAGCCATATCCAAGACACTGTTTTAAGGAAACGAACTCATGACACAGACAAGAGCAATCCCAACATCCAATGAAGGTTGGATCATTGAAATTATTGAAGCATACAAGGATGCAAAAGCAGCTATTCCTTTTGCTGAAGCGGCAGGAAAAATGATTTCCGAAGCTGACCTGTTTCATATGGCACCACTGGTCTGCCTGAAGTTTCGCGACCTGTTGAGCTCAGAAGAGTCTCGCACCAAAGCCAAAGATGCTGCCATGGGCAGTTATATCGCCAATCAAGAGGCTGGCAATCGCAACATGAACGACCCGATCATCGCATTTTCATTCTGTTACATTATTGCCCATTATGGACTTGGTCTATTGGACGATGAAAAGTGTCAAAGTATCCTGATGTTAGTTGAAACGCATTTAGAAAAAATAAAAACAGCGGTTGCAGGCGAATAGCGGTCACTTCCCTTGCGTAGTTATCATCCATTCTCTCAGCACTCTCAATCAGTAAAAACAAATCAACTCCTTTTAGAAAGCAGCTGCATTTGCAGAGCAATAGGAGCCTGACCCGGACCCTATTCCGGTTTTCAGCGCTGTTGATGATCCGTCGTTGTGAATGGTTTTTCAAAGGATTACCATTACATCAATGGTAGCCAAAAGAATTAAACGCAATATTCATGTGTTTGCATCATTGCTGACAATCGTTGTGTTGTCGGCCTACGGCTATGTCAGTGCACAAAATATCGCTACTGAAGTTGAGAAACGACACAACACAGAAATGCAGCTATCCGTTCAATCACTTGCTGATGATGTCACCCTTCAGCTAACGCAATTAGCCTATTCCATGTTATTCATTATTGATCAGGTTCGACTTCACAAACCATTTGATTCTATCGAAAACAGGGACGTATTAGCTGAAGATTTTGTCTCTATTTTGAACACAGCCCCGTTTTTCGATCAGCTCAGGTTAATTAATATGGACGGTATGGAAGTTATCCGCGCCAACTATGATCAAGGCAGCCCATCATTGGCTTCCTCCAGCTCTCTGCAGAATAAAAAAGATCGATATTATTTCCAGGAAGCCATCAAGCTTACTCAACATGAAATATTTCTTTCACGTCTGGATCTGAATGTTGAAAATGGTCGGGTTGAGTTACCGATGAAACCCACTTTACGGCTGGCCATGCTCTCCTTTGATCAAGCTGGAAAAAAGAACGGTATGGTTGTCATTAATGCACTTGCCCAGGAGATGCTGGATCACTTTAGCAAAAAGAAACTCCTGCTTCCAAACAGCCATATTTATTGGTTAAATGAGAATGGTTTCTGGTTCGCAGGTGCAGAAAAAGAGCGGCTTTGGGGTTTCATGTTTAAGGATAAAACAGACATGACTCTGGCACAGCATGATGCAAAAGCATGGCAAAGCATCTCATCACAGCATCATGGCATTGCACATGGCAGTGAGGGTATCTATGTGTTCACCAGCATTTCCCCTCAACAGGCTATAGGCCAGGCAAAATCAATCATCTCCATTGTTGATGACTCTCAATGGAAAATTGCTAATTTTTATTCATACCGTGAACTGGAGCGGTTAATTTCCGGAGAGCTACGCAATCAATTTATGATCATTGGAGTTATCGGATTTTTTCTTGTTTCACTGTTCTGGGTTGTCGGCTTTTACCATAATCAACGATTGAACAGGCTTCAGTTGTTGCAGCACCGACGTGAAGTTGAGCAGGAACAGCAACGAATAAGATCAACCAGCTCAATCGCCGGCGGTATTGCGCATGAGTTTAACAATATTCTGACTGGCTTATCAAATAACCACTATCTGCTTCACAGCGAACTCAAATCCCCGGATGATAATAAACACCTGTTCGCGTCTGAAGCGCTTATTAATCGCGCCGCAAAACTGGTGCGTTACCTGCTTATTTTTTCACGTCAGGGTTTCATCACCATGAAACAAACAGACCTTTCCAGTTTAATCAGCAATACCTGTAGTGACTTCTCAGAAAAATTATCTGCATCTATCGAATTCAACGTGGAGTGCAATCCCGACATATGGATAGAAGCAGATAAGGACAAAGTACATTCCATTATTTGGGAAATGCTTATCAATGCACGCAATGCTACTGCTAAAGAAAAGTCAGGGATCATTCATGTCCGTCTCACACAGGAAGAGCATGAGTTTATCGACAGCTCCAAAAACATTCGAAGCGGAGCTTTTGCACATTTAACTGTTCGTGATTCTGGCTATGGCATCAAAGAAAAAGATTTGCCACATATTTTTGATCCGTTTTTCACAACAATGGATGTTGGCAAGGGAACAGGCTTAGGGCTTTCAATGGTTTATGGCGCTGTAAAATTACACCATGGTGATATTACAGTAGAAAGCCAAGACGGACATGGCGCCAAATTTGAAATATATCTGCCATTGCAACAACCCCGCCGCGCACCAGAGTAAGTTTACAGCCAGATGCTAATCACTATAACTGCATTGGCTTGAGCAAACTTAGCTTACATTACCCTTATTCAGATATCGTATGTGTTTTTAGCATCCGGATATAAAGTCTCGTACAGTACGTGGCTTAGCTTTTTGATATTGTATGGTTTACTGAGCACAAGGTCACCACTGATTGATATCTGCTGTTTAAGCTTCTCCCTTACATCAAAACCGGTGGCGAAGATCAACTTCACATCCGGATTAATGTCACGTATCGCCAAAGCTGCGTCAATGCCCCCCATCACCGGCATCACCACATCCAGCATCACCAGATCTATATCAGTTGCGGATTCTCTATAGCAGGATAGAGCCTCTTGACCATTTGAAGCACGAATAACCTGATAACCCAGCCTTTTTAGCACACGGAACGCCGTATCAAGTACCAGTATATCATCATCAACGAGCAAAATGGTTTCACCGCTCCCGATAACCATTTCTCCATCATCCAACGGATTTTTCGACTTATCCTTCTTATGCACTGGAAAATACAAATGTACGGATGTACCCACAGTTTCACGGCTATCCACCTCAATCGCTCCGCC
>JAJFLF010000298.1 GCA_021772845.1 Mariprofundus sp. | reverse complement strand
ACTGAGGCAGAAGCGCAGGGCATTCACCGCGTGCTTCGTTTTGTGGAAAAGCCGGACAGAGAAAATGCTCAAAAAATGCTAGATGATGGCAATTATTACTGGAATTCAGGCATGTTTGTCTGGAAGGCTTCAGTGATATTGGCTGAAATTGAACAGTACTTACCGGATGTCTGGTCTGTGTTGCAGGATATGCGCAACCGTTGGAATAGTGGAGAAGTTTGGCAGGAAGTGGTCAGAACTACGTTTGATCAGATGCCTGATATCTCTATTGATTATGGGGTGATGGAAAGATCACAGAATGTATCTCTGGTCTCTGCTGATATTGGCTGGTCTGATGTTGGTAGCTGGGATGCAGTGCATGAAATTGCAGCTCATGATGCTGATGGCAACGATATCAGTGGTAATGTGCTGGCCATTGATTGTAAAAACTCATTGTTCAGAAGTGAATCACGTCTGATAGCAGCCGTTGGTCTGGATGATATGATTGTGGTGGAAACGCCGGATGCGATTCTGTTGGCAAAAGCCGGTGAGACTCAGCGCGTGCGTGAGCTGGTTGATTCACTTAAATTGGGTAGCGACAAATATCATATTGAGCATGTGACTGTGCGCCGTCCATGGGGCAGTTACACAGTCCTCGGAGAAGCAGGCGATGGTTATCAACTCAAACGTATTACTGTGTTGCCAGGCGCTAAACTCAGTCTGCAGTCGCATCAGCATCGCTCAGAACATTGGGTGGTTGTAGCAGGTACTGCGACGGTGACATGTGGGGATCTGGTTAAAGTAGTTGCCAGAAATGGTAGTGCGTATATTCCTATTGGTGAAACCCATCGTTTAGAAAATCGTGGTAAAGTACCTGTGCAGCTGATTGAAGTGCAGGTTGGCGATTATCTTGCAGAAGATGATATCGAACGCTATGAAGACGTGTATGGCAGAAGTTAGATATAAGCGGCTTTTATAAATAGAGCGCTATAGCTGAACGGCCTGTAAATAATATTTGCAGGCCGTTTTTTTGTCAGCAGTTGATTGTTTAATCAATATTCAGGGGATGGTGATGATAGCGGAGCGGCATCTTGCCAGAACAAAAGGCATTGTATGGGCTTACCTGAGTTATGAAGCCTAACGCAAAAATCCAGAGTGACATTGAGTCACCCTGGATTTTTATTGTTGGTACCGAGAGCCGGAGTCGAACCGGCACGGCCGTGAAGCCACTGGATTTTGAATCCAGCGTGTCTACCAGTTTCACCATCCCGGCAAGCACATATCAGTCAATATAATCGCTGCAGGAGCAAGATCATGTCGAAAGACGCCGCGAAGCATTGCCATCTGCCTTTGAACTGTCAAGTTGTTACGTGCAAAAAAAATTATTTGGGAACTTATTGTGAATATATAAGGCATGTTCTGCCCAAAAACGGTGTCAGGGATTACGAATAGCTGATGCTTTTAACTGAGATCGGGGATTTTCACCACGTTGAGGAACAGACCAAGCTCTCGAATGGCATGGCTGAAACCTGCGTAGTCGACTGGTTTTGTAATATATATATTACAGCCCAGTTCATAACAGCGTTTGACTTCACGTTTGTCATCCGTGGTGGTCAGAACGATAACTGGAATTTTGCGTGTTTTCTCATCAGCCTTGAGCTTTTCCAGTACCATATATCCGTCCATGATCGGCATGTTTAAATCGAGCAGGATTAGCAGACTATCAATGTGGGAATCATCACTACCTGTGGCAACATCGGTAACAAAGTCCACTGCTTCCTGACCATTTTTGCACCACTGGACCGGGTTGTTTATGCCTGCTCTGCGCAGATTTTTTTCGGTTAGTTTGGCATGACCTTCATCATCCTCTGCAAGTACAATGGTTACCTCGGCGGTGTTCTTATCTGTAATCATCTTTTTCTCCTGTCACTCTTTACCCTGCTTATTGATTGGCAGATAAACGATGAATCTGCTGCCTTCATTCTCAATGGATTCAAATGTGATGTTACCATCTTGCGCACGTACTAGTGTTTGTACATAAGCAAGGCCCATGCCTTCCCCTTTCATTTCAGTATGTTTGCCGCGTCGGAATATCTGGAATACCTTATCTTTTTCATCCTCGCCAATGCCGTAGCCGTTATCAGATACTGTGATAGTAATGCCGGCATTGCTGCTGCTGGAAGATATGTGAATTTCTCCCGGGCGCTCGGGTGAGAGGTATTTGACGGCATTGCCGAGCAGATTGCCCATGATCTGCTCTATCACAAGTCGATCGTTATAAATAGTTGGAAGCTCCTCCATGTGGATCTGTGTTTGCATTGCTTCGATTTGGTGTTTTAGTGAATTAAGCATCTCATTGCACACTGCTTTTAGATCAATATCTTCAAACTGCAGTTCACGCCGCCCGAATCGGGATAGTTTCAGAATGGCGGTGAGCATGTTATCCATTTTATCAACCGACGTGGAAATAAACTGCATCGACTCCGGCGCATCTTCATTAATTAGACGCAACATCTCTTCACGTTCATCAGGCTCAAGGCGATCACTACATTGTGTGATTATTTCATTGATCTCTGTCAGGGTGAACTGTAATTCAGTGCTGAATCCCTTCATGTTGACCAGTGGCGAGCGCAGGTCGTGCGATACAATATAAGCGAAGCTTTTAATCTCTTCATTGGCAGCAGCCAGTGTTGCCGAGCGTTTCTTGATTTGAGCGGTTTTGACCAGCACCTGTTGCCGTTGATGATCAAGGCTATCTGCCATGCTATTGAATGCGGTTGCCAGTTCGCCAATCTCATCGCTTGAATCTGTTTTGATTCTGCCGCTGTAGTCGCCATGTTCGATGTCGCGGATGGCGTTGGTGAGCCGCCCAATGGGAGCAGCCAGTGACTTGGAAATAAAGAGAGCAGCTATGATCACAGCGATTACGGTGAGCAGAGCAATAAGCAGTGATATCTCTGTGAGTCGATCCACGTCTGCAAAAGCTTCTGTGATATCCATTTTGATCACCATGCCAAGCCGGGTATGTGGCAGGTATTGCCAGACAGCCAGTACGTTGACTCCTCTGTAATCTGTCGAGAAGCCTTTTCCTCCCGAACCTTGTAGTGCCTGTTGCATCGGCAATGCTAATGTCGAACCAATTTCTGTCGTACGTTTGAATGCTGCCTGGGCATCAAAACGTAGCTGAGTGAGAAACATCAGCTCATTTGCATCCCTTGCCGCGAGTACAGTCTCGCCAGTGCTTCCGAGTCCGCTATAATCAATGGCAAGTCTGTTGATCTGGTTCATATTCACCTGCAGAGCAAGTACTCCGACCAGTTTGTTGCGCTTAAATACAGGGGTAGCGATAAAACCAGCAAGTTTGTTGGAGGGTTTATAAAAATCAAACCCAGAGACGCCTACATTATGGGTGTACATGACTTCGGCAAACAGCTTGGCCAGAACTGAATCCTGATAAGGCCCCGTCATTAGATTTGTTCCCAAGTCTTTCTCTCTGGCCAAGGTAAATACAATGTCACCATCGGTGGAGATCAGGAACAGGTCATGATTCTCATCGGTTTGTGCATAGTGACTGAGCAGGGGACGATAGGTTCTTTCAACAGCAATGTAGTTCTGCGAGAGCACTCCTCCATCCTTGAATGCTATTTCTGCAGCCGGCAAAGCACCTAATACGCTACCGCTGCGTGAAAGGGCTATCAGGCTTTTAGAGATGTTGGTGAAATAACCTTCCAATTGCTGTGCTTTAAAGCGGGCAATGCTAACCAGCTTGATGGTAGCTTCATGCTGCATGCTTATTTTAGCATTGTAGTAGCTGCTAAAGCCGAGAACGGCCAGTGGCAGTAGTGATAGCAGCAGAAACCAGAGCAGCAGTCGGGTAGATAGGCCGTGAAACAGTGGGGTGGTGATGTCATGCTTCACGGTTTGTTATCCTGGCGTGAAATAAAATCGCCGATCTCGATTACAGCCTTGATGATGCCTACAAGTTTTCCGCTGCTATCTCTAAGTGGACGGTAGAGCGGAATAGCCCAGATAGCCGCACTTTCATCATATTCGATTTCTCCCTGCCATACTTTGCCTGCACCATTTGCATACGTGTCTATCCACCACTGTTCATCAGCCTGATAATAATCACTGGTTTTATTGGTCATGGCGACAGTTAATCCATGCATGTCGGTGATGAATATTTCGGAAAAACGGGAGTGTAGGCGTTGAAACTGCTTCAAGCTCAAGGCTGCGGGTCTCTTCAGCAAGTGCTGTAGTAGTTGATCATCAAGAGGAAGGTCAATCCACCTGCTTTCGATGGCCCTTATCTCTTGGCTGGATTTTATATTGTCTGAAGAACTAACCGTAAGAGAGACAATGGCTCTGTTGTTTTGCAGTGCTGCCAGCTGATTGCCTGCTGCTGCTGCTGCCTGTTGTGCTGCTTGCATTTTTTCAGGGCCGGGATTCTCCCAGTTTCCCCCCCATCTTTCATAATGTTTTTTTACAGTGTCTCGCCATTGATATGGTGTGCGGTAGATAGGAAATGGAACCGGTTCCACAGGATACGAAGATTGCCAGACGAGATCGAACTGTCCGTCTCTGCGAATTTTGCCGATGCGGCTGGTTTTCCATTGATGATTATTCTCCTGATTTACAAACACGATGCCGGTCGCCGTATTGCGGTGCTGATATTTGATGTTGTTCAGAACAACTTCGGGTTTACTGTTATTGACTTCAGTGACGCTTGCTGCCCATAGTTGTACATTGGTATAGGCAGCCTGCATTGGATCGCTGAGTACCCGATCTTCTCCGAAGCGTGCCTTGAATCGTTTAAGAAAAGCCCTGTTTTCCGCATTGTCCAGGTTCTGAAAGTAACTCCATGAGGCATAATCTCCGGTGATGAGTTGCCCCAATTGCACTGCTTCTGGTTCACCAATGCTAAATGAGAGTGTGGGGGTCAGTTCGCTTGTGATGCCTGCTGCTCTCAATGCTTTAAAAAAGGCGAGGTTGGAGTCACCGTTTATGGTGTTGAGAATAACATCGGGTTTGCTGGCTATGATTTTCTCGATAACGTCTGCAACATCGCTGCTGCCAAGCTGTAGATAGTGCTCACCGACCACATTGCTGCCTGATGTTTTCAACTGGGTAGTGATGATCTCATTGGCCATATGCGGGAAGATGTAGTCTGAGCCGACCAGAAAGAATCGCTTGCCCAGGTGTTGCATGCTCCAGGCGATAGCCGGGATAATCTGCTGGTTGGCACTCTGACCGCCATAAACAATATTGGGTGATTGTTCTGCTCCCTCATACTGCACGGGGTAAAGTAGAAGGTGACGATATTTTTCCACAATTGGTTTTACCGCTTTGCGAGAGGCCGACGTCCAGCATCCAAAAATAACCACAACCTTTTCTTCTGTGATCAGGCGCTCAGCCTCATGTGCAAAGGTGGCCCGGTCCGATTTACCATCGATCACTACAGGTACCAGCTTTCTACCCAACAGACCGCCATTGGCATTGATCTCTTCAATGGCCAGTAGTGTGGCATCGATCACCGGAGACTCGCTGATAGCCATTGTGCCGGTTAGTGAGTGCAAGATCCCTACTTTGATAGGTTCGTTGTCACCTCTTTGGCAGTTGGCAAGTAGCAGGCATGCGCCCAGGATCAATATTGTCCTGAACAGGAGTGTAGTAGGGTGACGGATTGAGCAATGGCTGATCATGGCTTATTTGACAGCATATTGGGTGCCAACATGAGGTGGGTGTAATAGATGCTTTGGCCTGAGTTGTGCTTGTATATGGAAGCAGCTGTACAAGGGAGAATCTGAGTTGAATGAGTAGCCCTGAATCAACATGTATGCCTGATGCAAAGAATATTCATATTCTCTATGTGGAGGATGATGAAGGTTTGGCGCGGCTGCTGCAAAAACAGTTGAAACGAGAGTGTGGCATCAGGGTGGATATTGCTAGCGATGGCAGCGAAGGGCTCGCCAAACTGGAGCAGCATCACTATGACATAGCCATTGTGGATTATAATCTACCTGTTCTCAATGGATTGCAATTACTTCAAGCTTTAAAAAGTAAGGAAATTGATACGCCTGTCATCATGTTGACGGGAGCTGGAAATGAGACCATTGCTGCGGATGTGATGAAGCTTGGTGCAGTCGATTATCTCATCAAGGATGTTGGTGGGGAATATCTGACTGGAGTTTGTGCTGCTGTGAATCGTGTGTGGCTTGAGCGACAGGCTGAGATAGTGAAAAAACAGCTGTTTGCCAAACAACAGTTGGCTAAGAAAGTATTTGATGTGACGAAGGAAGGTATCATCGTCACTGATGTGCATAATGTCATTCAGGCGATTAATCCTGCGTTTAGTGATATCACCGGTTATGCTTTTGAAGAGGTGGTGGGGCAAAACCCGAACATGCTCAGGTCAGAGCGCAGTGATGATGCTCTGTTTCAGCAGATGTGGTCTGCAATCAATGGATCTGGTTATTGGGAAGGCGAAATTTGGAACAAGAAGAAATCCGGTGAAGAGTATCCTGAATGGTTAAGCATTAGTGCAATCAAGGATGAAAAAGGTGTTGTATCTGAGTATATTGGTGTATTTACGGATATCACGCATCGAAAAGAAGCCGATGAAAAAATATGGCATCAGGCCAATTATGATGTATTGACTGACCTGCCGAATCGGGCCTTGCTGGTTGATCGTGCCAATGCCGCTCTGCAGCGGGCGCAACGTGAACGTACTGCGATGGCACTGATGTTTGTCGATCTGGATCATTTCAAACATGTGAATGATTGTTATGGTCATGCAGCAGGGGATGCGGTGCTGATAGAAGTGGCCAGGCGCATTTCATCGGCTTTGAGGAAAAGTGATACTGTAATTCGCCAGTCCGGGGACGAATTTATTGTCCTGATGCCATTGATTCACCACATAGCTGATGCATCTCGTGTTGCGGAGAAGGTAATTGGCAGCCTCGCCGCCCCCTATACCATTGGTGGTCATAAAACCTACCTCTCAGCATCTGCTGGCATTGCAGTCTACCCCAGTGATGGTGATGATGTGGAGACACTGCTTCGCCATGCCGATATATCCCTCTATAAGGGTAAACAGGCTGGACGTAACCAGTTTGTCTTTTTCGACTCGCAGATGAATGAGGAGGCTGAAAAGCGTGCTCGAATGGAGATGAATCTGCACATTGCGCTGAAGACAGATCAGTTGCTGATGTATTATCAGCCAGTCATTGATTTGAGCACCAATAGAATAACGCATGCTGAAGCATTGATCCGCTGGCTGCATCCGGATGAGGGCATGATTATGCCGGATGAATTCATTCCTGTTGCCGAAGATACAGGGCAGATTATTGCTCTGGGTGATTGGGTCATTCATGCGGTATCCGGGCAACTGGCGTTATGGATGCAACATATGGATCTTGATCTGCAGGTTTTTCTAAATGTGTCGCCAGTGCAGTTATTGCATGCCAACATCGATAAGCAGATGGCTATGGTGCAGGAAAAATTTGCGCTGGAGAGGGGTGTGATTGGGCTGGAGATTACCGAAAACATATTGATCGAAGGCCCGGAAAAAGTCAGAGGGGAACTGGAGAAAATGAAAAAGCAGGGATTGCGTTTCCTGCTTGATGACTTTGGCACTGGTTTTTCATCCATGCGTTATCTGATGGAGATGCCGTTTGATGGGCTGAAAATTGATCGCAGTTTTGTTGATGGTTGCGATCAGGGCAGTGACAAGGCGGTGCTGGTAAAGGCGATGATAGATATGGCCCATAGTCTGAATCTTACAGTGGTTGCTGAAGGTGTGGAAACCGAGGGTGAGCTGGCTCTGCTGCGCGAATTTGGCTGCGATTATGTGCAGGGTTATCTGTTGGGAAGACCCATGCCAGCGGAACAATTTTTTGAACGCATGCTTGCGCAGTCCTAATAAGTATCCCCATCAAATTGTAATTAATAAGAAGTATCGCCTGGAATATCATGAGTCTGCTGACTATGCGGATGATCTGCCTTGCAATCCGGTATAAACAGGCAAGGATATGAGCTTATATTTGCTAGGGGAATGAGGGATCATGGCGGTTGCGAAACATATAGATTTTGACGTTGTCATTGTTGGTGGTGGTGCGATTGGTGCTGTCCTGGCACTGGAACTGGATCGACTGAATTATAACGTGGCTGTGATTGAGTTGCGCCAGCCATCATTTGCATCGGGTAATCCCGAGCGGGTGGTAGCGCTGAATGATGGTTCACGCTGTTTCCTGGAAACACTGGGTCTGTGGAA
>JAJFLF010000297.1 GCA_021772845.1 Mariprofundus sp. | reverse complement strand
TGAAGGCTGTGGTATTGGCAGGGGGATCAGGGAGCCGTTTGTGGCCGCTATCACGTCAGCAGCTACCCAAGCAATTTCTGAATCTTAATGGCAACGAAAGTATGCTGGGTGCGACGATTGGGCGTTTAACGCCATTGCTTGAAAAAGAAGATGTATGGGTTGTTACTGGGGAGAAACATGCAACCGGTGAAGCCTTCTCTGAACTTGAAGGTTTGAATCAGATTTTGGAACCCTGTGGCCGCAATACTGCTCCCGCAGTCGCATTGAGTGCTGCATTAATGCAGGACTTGCATGATGATGATCCTGTGATGGTGGTATTGCCTGCCGACCATCTCGTGGCCAATAAAGAGGCATTTCAAACCAGCCTGCAACAAGCGGTTCGTGCAGCCAATACTGGCAAGCTGGTGACCTTCGGCATTCTACCCGATCAACCGGAAACTGGTTTTGGTTATATTCAGACAGCAGCAGAAGTGAATGGTTCTCAACGTGTCATGCGTTTTGTTGAAAAACCAAACAAAGAAAATGCTCAGAAAATGCTGGATGATGGCAATTATTATTGGAACTCAGGCATGTTTGTTTGGCAGGCTTCATCGATTTTGTCTGAAGTGGAAAAACATTTGCCGGATGTCTGGTCTTCTCTGCAGGGCATGCGAACCCGTTGGAACAATGGCGAACACTGGCAGGAAGTAGTGAGAACAACGTTTGATCAAATGCCTGATATTTCCATCGATTACGGTGTGATGGAAAAATCGGACAATGTATCTCTGGTATCCGTTGATATGGGCTGGTCTGATGTGGGCAGCTGGGATGCGGTGCATGAAATTGCCAGCCATGATGCAGATGGTAACGAGATCAGTGGTAATGTGTTGGCCAGTGAGTGTAAAAACTCCTTGTTCAGAAGTGAATCACGTCTGATCGCGGCAGTTGGCCTGGAAGATATGATCGTGGTTGAGACACCCGATGCCATTCTATTGGCCAAAGCGGGTGAGTCCCAGCGTGTACGAGAGCTGGTTGATTCACTCAAAGTTGGCGGCGACAAATATCATATTGAGCATGTGACTGTGCGTCGTCCATGGGGAAGTTACACTGTTCTGGAATCGGATGGTGAGGGTTATCAACTAAAACGTATCGATGTATTGCCAGGAGCCAAACTTAGCCTGCAGGCGCATCAGCATCGCTCTGAGCACTGGATTGTTGTGGCTGGTACTGCAACGGTGACGCGTGGTGATCTGGTTAAAGTGGTTGCCAGAAATGGCAGTGCATATATTCCAATCGGCGAAACACACCGTTTAGAGAACCGTGGTAAAGTACCTGTTTCCCTGATTGAAGTGCAAGTCGGTGATTATCTGGAAGAAGATGATATTGAACGTTTTGAAGATGTTTACGGCAGGATTCCTGCTGAAGCTGAGCTGGTTGTTTAAACAAACATGAAGTAATGGACAGTGTAAGATTATTGCACAGGCAATGATCGAAGCAATACACTGTCCATGCTTTTTTGTTTATTTTCTGTAAGTCAGAAGGCCTCTAATGCACCAAGTTAAACAATATTGAGCTTGACTACGTTTAATGAAGTTGATTCGTTGAACGTATTTGGTCTGCTTGGTCCAAATGCGGCGGGTAAGACTACGGTGATTCGCATGCTGTGTGGCATCATTGGCAGCGATGATGGTGAGGTCAGTATTGATGGCATGTCTATCATCAAAGCAAAATCTCACTTCGGTTATGTGGCACAATTTTTCGGTCAGTATGAAGTATGAAAGGGGGCAGGTCTTGATTAGGGCCTCTGGGTTACTGTTTGAAACTCAATAGGGACAATTACGATTGTTTGTTCTTGCAGACCTGTTTTTTTGCAGGAGCGAAATAAATCAGCATATTCTTAAAAGGCTGCTTCAAACGTGTGAAGTAGTTCACACATCTATTCGAGCATCGCAGTTTATATTTCGCCGCATAAAGTAAACCATTTGCTGTAAATGTATAATGACACAGCTTGACTCTGCTATTGTGCAATTATGAGATGGCGGTAATCTGGTTTTATTAAATCATGATACACACGAGGTGGCGTATGAACGAAATCGATAGTGCAGTGGAACAGATGCAGGCTCTTACGTTGAAGGCTTATGAACTTGGTTTGGAATATGCACCTAAACTGGTGTTAACGATCATCACGCTGCTGGTAGGTCTTTGGCTTATTGGTGTTATTGGAAAGCTGATGAAGGTTTCAATGGAGAGATCCAAAGTTGAAGCGACACTGATTCCATTTACAACAGGTTTGGTTTCCTGGGTGTTGAAGGTTCTGTTGTTCATCTCTGTTGCTTCCATGATCGGTATCGCGACCACCTCATTTATCGCAGTTCTGGGTGCAGCAGGCTTGGCAATTGGTCTGGCGCTGCAAGGTAGCTTGGCTAACTTTGCAGGCGGCGTATTAATTATGATTTTCAAACCTTATAAGGTGGGTGACCTGATTGAGTCCGAAGGGCATCTCGGTGTTGTCAAAGAGGTTCAGATCTTTAATACCATTCTTACTTCACCCCACTCTAAACAGATCATTATCCCTAATGGCGCTACCTCAAACGGTTCGATTATTAATTATAGTGTGGAGGGAAAAATTCGTGTTGATCTGTGTGTTGGTATTGCTTACGACGCAGATATCAGCAAAGCAAAATCAGTCCTTTTGGATGTGCTGAACAAACATGAAAAGGTAATTCAGGATCCAGCCCCGTTTGTTGGAGTACTGGAGTTGGCGGATAGCTCTGTAAATCTGGCCGTTAGACCGCACTGTCATCCTGACCACTATTGGGATGTTTTCTTTGAGGTGAATGAATCCATGAAAAATGCACTGGATGCAAACAACATCACCATTCCATTCCCACAGCGCGATGTGCATTTAAACAACGTCTAACGAACAAACAGGGAAGCGGCCTGTTGTTATCTCTATTGAAATGCTCAAGCCTGAGTAAGATCATGCATGAAGAACGTATGATAAGACATCGAGGTGATAGAGATTAAGTATCTTTGGATGATAGTTTTTACGGCTGTTTTAGTCTGGTCAGGCATAGCTCCTAAGGATCAGCTTACCTGGTTCATGGAAGTTGCACCGGCCATGATAGCTGTCGCTGCTTTATGGATGAGCTACAAATCATTTCCATTAACTACGCTCGTATATGTGTTGATTCTCATTCACTGTGTGATCCTGATGATCGGAGGTCATTACACCTATGCCGAAGTGCCATTCTTTGATGGCCTGACGGATCTGTTTGGAGAAGGTCGCAATAACTACGACAAGCTTGGCCATTTTGCTCAGGGTTTTGTACCTGCTCTGATAACTCGGGAAATTATATTGCGAAAAAATATCATTGAGGGGACGAACTGGCAGATATTTTTCATCATCAGTTTCTGTTTAGGTTTCAGTGCATTCTACGAGTTAATCGAATGGTGGGTGGCTTTGCTTTCTGAAGAGGCATCTGAAGCATTCCTAGGTACGCAGGGTTATGTGTGGGATACGCAGTCTGATATGGGCATGGCACTGTTGGGCGCAATCATTGGTCTGTTATGTTTAAGCAAGCTGCATGACAAACAACTAGGGCTTATAGGGCAACGTAAACGGATTGATGAGGTGTAAACATGAACGAACATGAGAAGATGAATTATGTTGAATTTCCCGCCATAGATATACAAGCAAGCAAGACCTTTTTCAGTGAAGTTTTTGGCTGGTCATTTGAGGATTACGGGCCGGATTATGCCGCGTTTTCGGGTCAAGGTTTGGACGGAGGATTTTTTAGATCTGAACTGAGTTCATTCTGTGCGAAGGGTGGGGCTCTGATTGTGTTTTACAGCCAGGATATCGAAACCACACAAACTAAAATCGAAGCATCTAAGGGGGAAGTCGTGAAAGAGATATTTGCATTTCCCGGTGGGCGACGATTCCATTTCAGAGAACCGAGTGGCAATGAGTTTGCTGTTTGGACAGACGTTGCCGCTGAATAGATAGATGGCAGAACCATTTAAGAACGCATTCAACCAGCTGCTTATTCATGGCATGGCAGCGCATTTCCGTAAACAATGGCCTGACTTTGATGAACAGAGGTTTATTGATGCAGCCTCCACAGATTTAGATGCTCTGGAATTAAAAGCACGTTCTGAGCAGATTATGTGTGCCATGGCCAAATATCTACCATCTGATTTTGAGAAAGCTGGAGAGATCATGCTGGCAAGTCTGAGTCCGAGCATTGATGGTGATGTGTTCTCTGAATCTGTGGACGAGCATGGTATTTCAGGCTGGGCCATTATGCCGATGGCGCATTTTGTAGGTCTGCATGGGATTAATCACTTTGATCAATCGATGAGCCTGTTCAAAGAACTCACCAAACGTTTCTCTTCTGAATTTGGTGTTCGTTTCTTTCTATTGGCTGCACCTGAAAAGACTTTAGATGTAATGAAAGCATGGACACAGGATGATGATAAACATGTCAGACGCCTGGCCTCGGAAGGTAGCCGGCCGAGATTACCTTGGGCAATGCAGTTGCCTCACTATATTGAGAATCCTGGACCCGTGATTGAACTGCTGGAGATGCTTAAAGATGACGTGGATGAATATGTAAGGCGCTCGGTCGCTAATAACCTCAATGATATTACCAAAGATCATCCTGACCTTGTGGCTGAGATTGCAGTCTCCTGGTTAGAAGGGGCGAGTAGAGAACAACAACAGTTAATTCGACACGCATGCCGGACCCTGATCAAACAGGGTAATCAAAAGGTGTTGAAGGCTTTTGGTTATTCAGAGCCTCAGTTGCAACAGGTAAGCATTGAAATAGAGACACCGGTTGTTGTGTTTGGTGGAGATTTACAGTTTTCGATTTCTATGCGTTCAAACAAGAAAACTGAGCAGCCTCTGATGATCGATTATCTGATCCATCATCAAAAATCCAATGGCAAAACAACAGCGAAAGTATTCAAGTGGAGCAGTAGGAAACTCGCAGCGAATCAATCATTAAAACTAAGTAGAAAACATGCCATCAAAAAAATTACGACACGTGTTTATTATGCCGGTCTGCACAAGTTGGAAGTGGTAGTGAACGGTCTAACAATAGGGTCAGCAGAATTTCATCTGGTGATGCCGTAAAAATCAGTGTGATGCATGAGAGGAGAACTACTCTTCGAATTGACTCTTTTTTACTGTATCGGTTTTATCTAATACGACGTTAATTTCATGCTTGATCCAGTCCAGTCTATTATCTGTTCTGGCTGCTTTGGAGATGATGCCAACCAATGTTTTATCTTTGCACGCGCTCCGTATTTCGTCGGCTTGCACAAGGTTTTGATCGAGTAATTTCATATAGGTCTTCGTATCCAGACTGGCCGTGGCAAGTGTATGGCTACGCACCCAATACTCTGCAGATACATCTTTGCATACCTGAGATGGTTTGAACTCTTTGGCTGGTTTCGGTTTCTTTTTTGTTACTGGAGTTTTTGCAAAAGCCTTGGCTCTCAGCTGTATTGCGTTAGGGGCTGGTTTTGGAGCTGCAACAGGGGCGGACTCTATTACTTTCTCTTTAGTGATCGCTTCAGGTTTTGGGTCCGCTATTTTAATCTCGATGGGTTTGAACAGCTCTTCTGTCACGATGCTCTGTGTCTCTTTTTTAGCTGTCGCTCTGAACAGCTCCGGTTGCGTGAGGAAGAGAAATGCTGCAACTGCGGCCACCAGCAGTGTGATAGCGAGTACAATGGTGATGAGTAACTGGATGTTAAATGTTTTTTTGACCGGCTCTGTTTTAGGTGCTGCTTTTTTTGCACCCTCGTCTGTTTCCGCAGTTTCATCTGGAGCATCTATAGCTGTTGCTTCAGATGCATCCGGGAGAGCAACATCTTGTTCACTCTCCTGTTCCAGTGTTGTTTCACTGGAATCATAGTATGACTCACTATTATATTTTGAAAGATCGAAGAGATCATCATTTTCGTGATCTGCTGGACTTGCTTTCAAAGCAGGGGACTCTGCCGGATTAGATGGAGTTTGCTCAGAAAGTGTGGATACCACAGGCGCCGGCTCTGGCATGGCTGGTGCCGTTGTTTGCTTTTCTTTTCTCGGGGCTACTTCAGGCCCTGTTGCTTCTGTTGAGGCAGTACTTTTTTCGGGTTCTGTTTGTGATTGTGTAGAGCGTATCTGGACAATGATCTCGAATGGTTGGCTACAATGTTTGCAGCGAATCTTTTTGCCTGCCGCAGCCCGCAGTTTATCGCTTACAGCATACTGTTTTTTACAATGCGGACATTGAATGAATTCCAACTATATTCTCCTCACGGCTTCCCACGGTCTATCATGCAGTGCGATAATTAAGATTGGAAGTGTTTTAGAACAACCGACGTTGATGACTGCGCACTGGAACAGCACTGCGGCCTTGATTGATCTGTATTAAAGCACGTTGGCTACCAGTCTGTTGCCACAGTTCAAAAGCATCCATGGGTGTTAAAATGTGTTGTTTGTGCGTGAATCCATGAATGACGTGCAACACATCGAGCATAGCTCCAAAACCAAGGCAAATATGTTGATATAGCTCTGCATGAGATTGTTTCAAACTACACGCCAGTGAATGATAACTACTGCGTCCCAGGCGAACGAAATAACTGACATTTACCATGCGGCGTTTGGCCTGTTCAGGAAACAGACCGGCCAGAATAAGACAGCTGTCACCTGTATCTCTGAGTTCATCCTGGCGAGCTCGCCCGGACTCAGTTTCGGTGTGCAGATGTTTAAGTGCCATCGGCTCATACAGACCATCGGCATTTTTATGAAAGCGTTGCAATAAAAATACCAGATAACTTTCCAGATTCTCAGACAATGAAATATGCGCATGATCTTCTGCATCGAGAACCAGCTGCTGAAAAAGCGCAGTCTCTGTCTCTGCAGTATGGATCGATATGTTTGCATCGGATTTCATATTATTTATTTATCGGCAATCGTTCATGATAATTGAACCGGATTGATTCATGCCATGCGAGCAGGGATCAGATATGCTTGGCAAGAGATGAATAATGAGATCATAAGGCTATATTATATT
>JAJFLF010000296.1 GCA_021772845.1 Mariprofundus sp. | reverse complement strand
ACCATAGGGAATGAACGAATCACCGTACCCTTGCTGTTCTCTGCACCAATAACTGCTTCGATAGTGCCCAGCTTTTGTCCTTTTCTGATTGGTGCTATCAGTGGTGCATCATAACGCAGGCGAAAAGAGAGCTTGGGTTTTTTGTTTTTCGGAATCGTTACCCAGATTGGAGCAGTTGGTTTAAGCCACAGGGAGTTTTTAACACCTTCATATACTTCAACCTGGCGACGAATTTCACGTTCGCTAGGGCGCAATGTTGTGAAGTTTCTAAAACCATATTTGAGTATCTTTTTGGACTCTCTAGCCCGGGAACGATCGGAATCTGCGCCGAAAACGGCATTAACAAAACGGGTCGTACCTTTTTCTGCTGAGCCAACCAGACAGTATCCAGCTTCTTTGGTGTGTCCTGTTTTGATGCCATCAGCATCCGGGAAGCTCCACAGCAGTCGGTTGCGATTAGGCTGCCTGCGGCCATCAAATGTGTAGTCGCGTTCACCAAATAGTTTATACATCTCTGGATAGTCACGCCAAAGTGCTACCCCGAGAATAGTCATATCCATGGCTGAGCTGTAATGAAATTCAGCTGGGAAACCGGTGGCATTTACAAATTGAGAGTGCATCATGCCCAGTTCTCTGGCCTTTTCATTCATGCGCTCTGCAAAGGACTCTTCGGAGCCATCGAGATGTTCAGCAATAGCTATGCAGGCATCATTGCCGGATAAAGTAGCAATGCCGTGCAGTAACTCATTCACCGTAGGGTTCATGCGTGGTTCCAAAAACATGGTGCTGCCACCAATCTTCCAGGCCTTTTTACTGATTTTTACGCGTTCATTGACCTCCAGACGCCCCTCTTTGACCGCTTCAAAAGCCAAATAGAGTGTCATCATCTTGGTCAGACTGGCCGGTGGCAGTTGTTCATCGGCATTGTGTTCTGCAATAACCTGACCTGAGCGGGCATCAATCATCGCCCATGATTTGGCATCAATGCTTGGTGATGTTGGCCATGAGGAAGAGTGTGCAGTTGAACTGAATAACAACATGGTTAGCAAGGAAACGAATAGAAATCCCTTTCCTGCCTTACGATGTTGTCTGTTGCAGTTGCCTGCAAACGATGTGATTACCATTGCCAATCCCCCTCAGGTTCTGCGTTCCATTGAATATCTTGTCCAAGCGCAGGCCTGATGATCTGTAAATTTTCTGCGTGCAACATTAAACGTGCATGTGCTTTTCCGCCATAGCGTATATCACCAAGGATCGGGCAGCCCAGAGCTGCCAGATGGATACGCAATTGATGCGTGCGTCCGGTATGTGGGATCAACTTGATTAATGCTCGATTGCCTTTGCGCTCAATCACTTCTGCTTCGCTTTTACAGGCGCGACCATGCTCAGAAACATGATAACGTCCCCGTTTATCGCGTTCGGCACTGATTGAGAGCGTGATGATCTGTGTGTCCCATGCAGGTGCAGGCTCAACTACTGCTAAATAGGTTTTGAAGGTGCAGCAATGCCACAATGACTGTAGATCCTGCAGTTGCTTGGGGCTGGAAGAGAACAGCATTAGACCTGATGTCCCGCGATCCAGACGGTGTACCGGGCGTAAGTCCGCCGACACTTTGGGTGGGAGTTGTAAGTGTTGGGCTAGCTCATAGGGCAGGGTGCCACGGCTTCGATGCAGGGCTTCCTGAGCATATTGATTGCTGCGTTTATGTAAGAGATAGAGTGGTGGTCGCTGCCAGACGATTTGACTTGGTTCAAAGGGCGTTAGCTTCTCTTTGTCCAATAGTACGACACGCAGTTTATCTTCACTGTAGATGTTGCGGCCCGCAGTGCGACAACGTTTCTGGTTGAGATATACGCCGCCTTCATCAATGGCTTTTCGGCCTCTACGGCGTGAGAGGCCCAGCAGTTGGGCAAGTGCTTGATCAAGGCGCATGCCGTTTTCCTTGTCTGTGGCAATAGCACGCAAGTCCTGGAAGTTATTTTCTGGATTATATATTTCAGCGTTCATGCGTAAGGGCGTAGTGCATCAAGCACATCCTGGTGGGAATTGCATACTTTAATAGAATCAAAGGCATGATCTGCTGATAACACCAGTTGCTCAGACAGCGTAGCGATGATGGGCTGCCACATCTCTCCATAAAGCAGTAAGGGACGCGGCTCTAGTACGCGAATTGCAATCAAATCCCATGTCATGGCCAGTTCAGCCAATGTACCAAGACCACCGGGTAATACTAACCATGCGTCAGATTTTTCAATCATAGTGCCCATGCGATCAAAGAAATTATGCGCACGAATCTCTTCACTCAAGGTGTTGTCTGGAGGTGTCGGAAAACGCTCGAGTGTGATGCCTTGAATATGTCCGTCCCCAGCATGCATGCCTTCAGAAAATGCAGCCATCATACCCTGATGCCCACCTGTCATACCATCCCAACCAGCCTGGGCGATTTTTTTTGAAAGTATGGCAATATCCTGATAGGTGGCAGCTTCAGGACCGATTCGTGATGAACCAAATGCGGCCAGACGCGGGCGCTGTGAGTTTGTGGAGTGCGTTAGATTCATTCAATAATTACCATCGGTTTACCAAAACCTTTCTGTTGTAACGATAACACGGTTTGTTCAATGCTAACCATGTCTTCAAAGGGGCCAATACGGACACGGTAGAGCGTTTTTTTAGCAACGTGCACAGTGATCGTATGTGCTGCCGGAAAGTCTGGTTTCAATCTGGTTTGCAGTCGTCCGGCATTGTCTTCAGAGCCAAAGGCGCCGAGTTGTACAAATATTTTTCCGGATGGTGAGGTAGCAGGCAGCGTCAAAATTTCAGGGCTGGATACGGTGATGATGTTTGGATGATCTGCTGCTTTGAGTTTAGCGCCTATCGCCAGTGTATCTTTTGTTGCCGTGGGTGCAATTTCGAGTGATTGTACACGCACATGTGCTGTACCCTGTTTGGTGTAGCCCAGCGCATTGGCGGCAGCATAGGAGAGATCGATCAGACGATCTTTCACAAATGGGCCGCGATCATTCACACGTACAATGACACTGCGACCATTCTCTAAATTTGTCACTCGCATCAGAGTGGGTAAGGGCAACGTTTTGTGTGCAGCTGAGAGTGAATGCATATCATAAGTTTCACCATTGGCTGTGAGCAGACCATGGAACTTGGTGCCATACCATGATGCGGTGCCTGTTTTATCATAACTGCCTTCAGTTTTCAGCGGCGTATACCACTGGCCAGCAATAC
>JAJFLF010000295.1 GCA_021772845.1 Mariprofundus sp. | reverse complement strand
CTTAAAAAAACGTGTGATCGACTGTTTTCCGTTCAGAGCGTGGTATCCCGATATCAACCCAACGATGTAGCTATGTTGATGTCGGAGACAGATCAGACTGCATCACAGCAAGATGCTGAAGAGCTCAGTGATAATCCGGCTCTGTCTGGATATATGAAAGACATTCTGGATAAATTTGTCAGTGCTCAGACGCAGCTGCCTGTCATGCATCTGAATATCGATAATGAGTTGATCCAGAAGCTTGCCCTGCTGATTCATACCTCGAAACAGGTGGCAGAGCAGGTGCTGATTTTATTGTATAACAATGCGGTACTGCTCTATTCGCGCCGTATCAGGCCTGGGCAGGTCAAAACCCTGTTTGAGCAGACCAACCAGACCATGGAGATGCTGCTCGATGCCACTGAGCTGATTGAGCAGCAGCAGGATGAAATTAAACAACTGCAGCAGCAACTGGCTGAGGCAACTGGTGAAAGTTCAGACACTTTTAGTGGCAAAAAATTGATGTAGGAGATTCGATGAGTTTCGAAGACGAACAGGCTGTTGGGTTGCTGCTTGAAGAGACGAAATCACTGGTCAGAGGCGATTACGAGGAGATGGAAAAAGCTGCTCTGAGTGCCGTGGAGGCGGCTGAATCACTGCAACCGAGGGTTGTCGAACTCGAATTTGAGGCTCACTTTTACCTGTCTGTCAGTTATCTTATGCAGGATAAATTCAGCCTCGCTTTTTCCACTGCAGCAAGGGTTATTACGATGTCAGAAACTGAGATGCTGGATCTTGGATCCAAAGAGAAGTTTATTGCCATGTCCTACACCTGTTGTGCTGTGTCTGCAGTCGAACTGCCCTCTGTACAGAAGGAAGCATTGCAGATTAGCAAGAGGGGTATAAAGCGTTCTGAACGGATGGGCATGGACGGCTTGCTCTATTTGAAGCACGAGCACTCCAAGCTGTTGATGCATAATAAGGAGTTCACTGAGGCGGTAGCTTATGCGGAGAAGCTGGTGATGGAACGCAAGCTGGCTTCAGAAAATGAGACAGCCTGTGATCTGGATTGTTATCAACGGGTCTACGCAGAATCACTGGCTCTAGATTCTTCTCCTGAGGCTGGCATCAGATATCTGGATGAAGCCATCGAGGAAGATCCGGACAGCATAAAATTACGCCATATGCGTGCCAAATTGAAATTCAGGGCAGGGGATTACAATGCTGTGCTGGATGACTGTCATGCAGCAAAACTGATTGAGGATGATAATAATGAAGTGCTGCTGTTATCTGCCTTCGCCAGTGCCTTGCAATATGAAATGTGCTATGCCGCTGATGATTTGAAGAAGCTATTGAACATTGATTCGAAAAACAGAACCAATGTGCTTTGGTATTCCCTGTTTGCTTCAAAGAAGAAACGATTGAAGCGCATTGCTGAAGATGATGGTTGGGAAAGTCAGATTGCCCGTTATTTGTTGTCTGAAATTAGCTTTGACGAATTATGTGAATTGAGTAAAAAAGAAGAGAACCCAGAAACCTCATTTGGTGAATCCTGTTGCTTGTCCGGTTTGCATTTTGCGATGAAAAATGATCAGAAACAGGCCAGCCACTTTTATGAACAGTGCTTGGATCACAGCCACTTTTTGAGTGATTCCTATATGTGGGCTGATGCCAGTTTAAAGAGAATAGAAATAGAGCCATGAATGATAAACTGCTGATATTTGATCTGGATGAGACCCTGATTCATGGCACAGAGCAGCCATTGGAGCGCGTGGCTGATTTTCAGGTGGCACAGTTCTCTATCTATTGGCGCCCCTATGTCCGGGAGCTAATGCTTTTTTGTAGTGATCATTTCCACGTGGCAATATGGACAACGGCAACGGATGATTATGCCGAGGCTATTCTCAAGGAGATATGTGGCTCTGATTACCTGTTTGAATTTATCTGGTGTCGAAATCGCTGTACGCCTAAAGGCGAGGGCTTTGATGGTGAGTTCCGCTGGATCAAGGATTTGAAGAAAGTGAAAAAGAGAGGCTGGGATCTCAATCAGGTTCTGGTTGTGGAGGATAAACCTGAAAATCTCTCTCGCCATTATGGCAATGTGATTCGCATAAAGCCATTTGAAGGAGATTTGGGGGATGTAGAGTTGAAACGATTGATGCCACTGCTTCTGGAACTTAAGGATAGTGAGAATGTCAGAAACGTTGAGAAAAGGGGCTGGAGGAGCAGGTTTGAGATATGAGTGAAATCGATAGAGTAGTTATTGAATATCCAGAAAAATCACTTGCTGCGCTTATCGTGAACACGGTGATTCTTGGAGGGGTGCTTTATACCTTGTATTTGGCTCTGGGTAGCGCTGAAGCTATCTCTGAGCTTAGTAGCTCCTGGACATCTTTAGCCGTTATTATCGTTATGCTGATATTACTCTTTATGGTGGCTTCTTCGATATTTGGTGCATCATCTGAACAGCTTACTATTGATGAGAATCTGAAGATAGAAGTGTTGAACGGCAGCACCAAAACGTATTCGTACAAGCAAGTTGAAAAGATTGAAATCACAAGAGATTCAGGGAAATCAACATCATTGAGTCTCGAAATTGAGATTCGTGATGGTAATGAGTGGAGCTTTGAAACGGATAAATACTCGATGTCGGCTCTGAAAGCATTTTTTATCGACAGAGGTTTTGCATGTAGTGAAGAAAGTAAACTCCAAATGACTTTTCAGAATGAAGAGAGTGATGAAGATTAACCTCTGTTTTTTCGTCTTGGCTTCAATGCTGTTCATACCGCTTGTTTATGCTCAGTCCGTTGAACTTGCGCAAACCTGCCAGCATACTTTTGAAGGTAAATTTGTAGATCAGGGCAGAAGCGACGCCATGATTCTTCAGTTTCGGGCTGCTGAACATGAGGGCGATAAAGAGGATTGTTCCAATGGCCTGAATCTTCGACGTGATCCGACTCAGAAGTGGGATCTTTTCTATCAAGCTGGCAACACAGAAAAACGAATTATTTCTCTGGCCGTTGATCTGAATAGTTCTGATTATGCCCGCTTTATAGAGCTGTGCACAAATCCTGAAACAGGTTTGGATCAGTTGATATTCAAAACAAACATGAGCGGAACAGATGCCAGTGAGGCACTGTTTGTTTTTTACGACCAGCAGAAGCAGCAGTTTGCGAGTGTCAAAATTGATGCGCAGTTCATGGATAGCAGTTGCTCATTCAAATCAGCAGAAGAACGCCAACAGCGGCTTTTAGACAAGCATGCAAAGGGTGACCAGCTCTATGACTCTCTGCAGCCGCTAGCAGCTAACAAGCAGGCATTTTCTGCAAAGGCTCTGCCTGGCTTTAATCTCACCAAAACCAAGCGACTGGTGAAAGAGCTAAACCTTTCGCAACCATCATTTGAAGCGTGGGCTGGAGCCAGTGAAGTGATGGGTAGCAGCTATGAGGTGGAGCTACTGGCTGAAAATAGTAACTGGCGCATTATGTCGGTCTATTATGACGGTGAGCTTGGTTCATCGTGGGGTGTGCTGCTGGCCGAGAACAAAAGCACAGGGCAGTGGTTATCCTTTTACGATGTGCCGCAGGGAACTACAAAGCGGCCGCTCTACTTGCCTGATGATATTCAACTGCATGGCGATGATTTAACGATAAGCCTTTGTACCGATTGCACATGGTGGGGAAAATATGCTCCATTTCAGGTGGAGTTGAAAACTTTCACATTCAAATAACTCTCAAATAAATGCACGGCATACACCATTTGGGTGATGTGGGTGTTTTTTCACCATGGCAGGATTGTGGTCAAGGGGGAGGAGTAATACTTGCAAAACTAGCTAATAATATATTAAAGTATGTACTTGATGAAAAAGGGGGATGTCATGAGAAAATTGATTTGTATGTTTGTATCACTCGCGGTTCTGTTGCTTCCAGGTTTGGCTTCATGTGGGGAAAGTTTAGATTTGAAGTACGGTTATAATTATGAGGAAGTAAGTTTAATGCCTGTGTCGTTCGCAGGGCAGCCACTTGGATTGAGTGAACTTCAGGATTACCAAGAGATAGGTGAAGTTGATAATGTTATTGCAGGAGCTTCTAGTGGGGAGACCAATGAAGATATTGAACTTCAAGGTGAAAGTGATTCAG
>JAJFLF010000294.1 GCA_021772845.1 Mariprofundus sp. | reverse complement strand
GGTACCATCGTGCGTGATGAAGATGGTAATCTTTTAGTTGATCTGTCTGAAGAAGGTGAATCCTATATTCTTGCGCGTGGTGGTGAAGGCGGCATGGGTAATGCGCGTTTTGCTACCAGTACTAACCGTGCACCGCGTTATTCGCAATCAGGTACAGAAGGCGAGCAGGGTATTCGTCACCTTGAGTTAAAATTGATGGCCGATGTTGGACTGCTTGGTTTGCCAAATGCAGGTAAATCAACATTGCTTGCCCGTATTTCGAACGCGCGCCCTAAAATTGCTGACTATCCATTTACAACGCTGAAACCAAAACTGGGGCAGGTGTTTATGGATGATGGTGACGGTTTTGTGGTTGCTGATATTCCAGGTTTGATCGAAGGGGCACATGAAGGCCGCGGTTTAGGGACGCGTTTTTTGCGTCATATTGAGCGTACAGCTGTGCTGCTTCATCTGGTTGATGCTTGTTGCGAAGATGGCAAAAGTGTGGCGAATCAAATTAAAGAAATCGAAGCTGAGCTCAAAGGTTATGGCGACACCTTATGGAATAAGCCGCGCATATTGGTGTTAAATAAGTCCGACGCATTGCTCGATGAAGAAAAAGAAGAGGCCTTGGCTGCGGTTAAAGAAAAAGGCCTTCCTGTGTTTATTGTCTCCGCAGTGAGTGGTGATGGTGTAAAAATGTTACTTCATAAAGTTTATGAACGGGTGCTGGAGATGCGCCAATTGGCAAAAGAAAAAGGCAAACAAGAGGTTTAAAAGATACGTTATGATTCAAACGAGGGTAGATCTTAGTCGCTGTCGCCGCGTAGTGGTGAAAATTGGCAGCTCATTGTTGGCGGATGCCGATAGTGGTGTTCGCCAGGATGTGATTGATCATCTGGTTGATGAGGTTGTGGTTTTGATGGCTGCTGGTGTGCAGGTGGTAATTGTGACATCGGGTTCAGTGGCACTTGGGCGTGTGCAATTGGAATGGCTTGATCGTGCGCTGTCTGTGCATGAGAAACAGGCTGCGGCAGCCGTTGGGCAGCCAACGCTGATGAATGCTTATGGCCAGGCTTTTGAGCGGCATGATATCGGTGTGGCGCAAATGTTATTGACCAAGGATGACCTTAGAAACCGTCGTCGATATATCAATGCCAGTAATACCAGTGAAACGCTCTTTGCAGCCGGCGTTGTGCCGATAGTGAATGAAAACGATACGGTGGTGGTAGCCGAGATTAAATTTGGTGATAATGACAGCTTGGGCGCTTTGGTGGCGCGGGTGGTAGATGCAGATTTGGTGGTGATGATGACCGATGTTGCAGGGCTTTATGATAAAAACCCAACGAAATATGCGGATGCAAATCGCATCAGTATGATCACAGATTTAACGGATGAACATATTGCAATGGCCGGTGATGCGGGTTCTTCTTTTGGTACTGGGGGAATGGCGAGTAAATTGTCGGCGGCAAGTGTTGCAACCCGGGTTGGTGTGGCGGCAGCCATTATCAGTGGTAAAGAGAAAGGCAGTTTAACGCGACTATTGGCTGGTGACGATGTGGGTACGTTGTTCATCTGTGGCGAAGACAGGCAAACCCATCGTAAGCACTGGATTAGAGCAGTGCTGAAAGCTGGGGGCCAGATTCATATTGATGCCGGAGCAGCTAAGGCTTTATTGGAGAATGGCAGTAGTCTGTTACCTGTCGGTATTACAGCCGTAGACGGTGTGTTTGATAAGGGTGATTGTGTTGAGCTTATCTATGCTGACGGTATTGTCGCGAAGGGTTTATGTAACTACACGGCTGAAGAGATGCGCCTGATTATGGGGCATGCCAGTGATGAGATTGAATCGATTCTGGGATTCCATGATTTTTCATCGGTGATTCATCGGGATAATCTGGTGGTATACAGCAATGAATAAAACGAGGGAGTAGAAGATGGCAGATGCAGCAACAATCATGAAAGCACTGGGTAAACATGCCAAAGAAGCAGCTAAATCCATGCGCGTGGCCGATACCTGCGCTAAAAATGATGCGCTAGTGCTTGCTGCGGCAGTCATTCGTCGCGATATGCAGGAAATTTTAGCAGCCAATGCTATGGATATGCAGGCTGCTGAAGAAAGTAATCTGGACGCTGCATTGAAGGATCGTTTGTTGCTCAACGGTGAGCGCGTAGATGCGATGGCTGAAGGTTTAGAGCAAGTTGCAGCATTGCCCGATCCTGTCGGGGCAATTGATAATATGAGTTTCCGTCCTTCCGGTATTCAGGTTGGCCATATGCGTGTACCACTTGGGGTGATTGGTATTATTTACGAATCACGACCTAATGTGACTGCTGATGCTGCGGCTCTCTGTTTGAAGTCAGGTAACGCTGCTATTTTGCGTGGTGGCTCTGAAGCCATTCATTCCAATCGTGCTATTGCTGCCTGTTTGCGGCGTGCATTGGTGGATTCCGGATTGCCACAAAATGCTGTGCAATTGATTGACTCTACCGATCGCGCTCTGGTTGGTGCTTTGCTGAAGAGCGAAGAATATGTTGATGTGATTATACCTCGCGGTGGGAAATCATTGATTGAACGGGTGTCTGCAGAATCGCGTGTGCCTGTGATTAAACATCTCGATGGTATATGTCATGTCTATATTGATGCGGATGCGAATGCAGAGATGGCACTGGCTATCGCCGTAAATGCAAAAACCCATCGTTATGGCGTATGCAATGCGATGGAAACACTGTTGATTCATCAGGATTCAGCAGCGCTGGTGCCAGGTATAGTACAGGCGATGTTGGATAAGGGTGTGGAAGTGCGCGGCTGTGATAAAACACGTGCCTTGGCCGAGGGTTTGGATGTGCGCCCGGCGACTGAGGCTGACTGGTCGATGGAATATTTGTCCCCCATCTTGTCTGTGCGTGTGGTGGATGATTTTGAAGAAGCGGTTGATCATATTGCGAGGTTCAGTTCCGGCCATACAGAAAGTATTGTTACCAGGAGCTATGATGTCGGTCAGCGCTTTTTGCGTGAGGTGGATTCATCGTCTGTCATGTGGAATGCCAGTACCCGTTTTGCGGATGGTTTTGAATATGGTTTGGGGGCCGAAATTGGCATCTCAACAGATCGATTGCATGTGCGTGGGCCCGTTGGTCTGGAAGGGTTGACCACGCAGAAGTGGATCGTACTTGGTAGTGGGCAGATTCGACAATAGGAGAGTGCTTGTATTTTATTGCCAAGTCGGAGTATTGTACTATCTTAGCCACCTTGTGGTACTTTGGGGTGCCGTTTAGGTGACGATTAATATTTTAAGTAATTAATGGTATCCAAAATTGGTTTATTGTGCTATGTATAGGGTGTGATGGGGGATTGATATGCAGGAATTAGAACGCGGCAGGACTATTTTGAAGCGAGTGGCATTGGTTGGAGTAGCGGCAGTAGTGCTGGGCATCGTTTTTTCAGACACACTGATGATGATTTATTTCTCTAATCAGCAAACGTCAGTTGGTTATATCATCAATGCATTTATCTTTATTCTGTTTTTCTTCGGAATGTATCGCGTTGTTGGTATTTTGATTGGTTATCGTGGCGAAGAAGATGCATTGGCTCAGTTCCAGCGCAACCGAGATCTTGGCCCTGAACATTTCCTTGAAGGTGTTGATTCAAAATCAATTATTGCAAACCGAATTCGACTGATGCATCAGATGCGCGTGAAGCGGGATCCTATCCCTCATCAGGCCATAGCATCCACGTTGCTGGCTGAAGAGAGTACGCGTACGGGCACGGTTCGTTTTCTGCACAATATTCTGATTTTGTGTGGGGTACTGGGTACCATTGTTTCTCTCTCCATTGCACTGCTGGGTGCTGGTGATATGCTGGAAGATACTTCCTCTACAGGCGGTATGGGCTTGGTTATTCACGGTATGTCGACGGCACTATCAACCACTATGAGTGCGATTCTCTGTTATTTGGTGTTGGCATACTTCCTGTCTGCTATTCAGAACCTTCAGACACGTTTTTTAGGGCGAGTTGAAGAGCTGACGTCGACTTTCCTCATGCCTGTCTACCAGCTTTCTGAAGAGTCTATTTCTCAGCATGCGGGAGATATGGTTGGTCAGGCGCAGCGCCTGCTGCAAACGATTAATGAGAAAATCAGTCTACTTAACTTTTCCGATATGCAGGAGGGGCTGCAACAGGAGCGCATGCACGCCAATCAGTTGCATCAAGAGGCAGTTGCCCAAGTGCAGCAGCAGCATGAAGAGGTTGTTGCACAGGCGCAGCAACAACATGAAGAGTCCAAGAAGCAGTTGGCTGAGCTTTCTTTGATTTTGAAAGATGGATTCAGATTGCCGGGAGCATAAACCATGCAGCAAAATGGATTTATTGACCTGAGAATTAATAGCGCTGATTCTGATGACGCAAATTTTTGGCCAGGTTTTACCGACATCATGACGGTGATCGTGCTTATCTTTATCATGACAATGCTGTCACTGCTGGCTAAAAACATGGGGTTGTTGGATCAGCTTGCTACTGCTGTTGAATTGAGAAAAGCAGCGGAAGCTGAAGTGAAGGTGATGACTGATATCAATGAAGAGCTTAATGCGCATATGATGGGGCTTGAGGGTGAGTTGAATCAGATGCAGATGCAGATGCTTAGTGCCGCCGAAAAGCATCGCAAAGCCCAGGAAGAGCATCGCCGAACGGTGGTTCTTTTGAGCAATAGTGAAAAAGCTAATATGTTGTTGAACTCAGAGCTGGATGCGACCAAAGAGTCTTTGGTTGCAGTGTTGGATGAAAAGCAAGTCTGGAAATTAAATCAGATTAAGTTGAATTTGAAGAAAACCATGTTGGAAAATAGTCGGGCTAGATTTAAGAATAGAAGCAAAACGTTGGCAGATAAACTTGCAGAGCAGCGAAAAGAATTCACGGAGCGTGAGCGAAAGATCAGCCGGGATATGGCTGAATTGGAGCAATTGCGAGCCAACAACGTCTACTGTTTCAAAATGGGGGAAGAGGAAATCAGAAAAGAGAGAGAAGCAAGAGAGCAGAGAGAGCGTGAAGAACGGAATGCTGCTGCACGTGTGCCTCCTACCCGATCCTTTTTTGAATGAGTCCTTTTACGTCTAAAAACAACCTTTACCAATAACGCACTATCAGGCGGGCAGCTTACGAGATGATTCTTCTGTGTGATAAGGGCTTCGCATAAATCCCCTTTTTATCTCGTTTTAACGGGCCAATTGCACTTGATGCAGTTGCATATATTTATGTGATCCTGATTGGCCCGCAACTATTTGATTATATGCGGACTGCGGTGGGAATTGCC
>JAJFLF010000293.1 GCA_021772845.1 Mariprofundus sp. | reverse complement strand
TCCAGTACTGATCTGCATCCATTTGCTAATCCAGGACGAACCAAATTGTCCCTGGTTAGCCGTGGTGTGGCGCTGCCTGATGGCTTGCAGAATGCATCTCAGTGGGTGTCACAGGCCAATGCGATTGAGACAGTCTTGGATATCAAGCTACCCACCGGCCAGTTGTGTACTGTGCCAGTTGGTCAGCCGTATACCCAGCAAAGCAGTTTTTCACTTGAACAGAAGGGTGATAAAGTCTTGTTACATTGTGGTGGCGAGATTTCTGAGGTTAGTCTGCTTCCGGCTCCTTCCTTTTATCAGAAAAAAACGCGTAGTGGCGCCCGCATGGGCAGCTTTTCAGCCTTGCATGATCGTTTGCTGATGTTGCATCCCTTTATGGGCTGTGGTTTCTTTAACCAGTCGGGCAATGCGTGTCAGTATTGTCAGTATGATTCGATGATGAACGAGTCTGAGCCTCCATTGCGTGACCCGTTGGAGCTGGTTGAAGCGGTACGTGCTGCGCTGGCAGAACGCGAAGTCGATACAGTCTATCTCTATAATGGTTATTCACCGTCTGATGATGTGGGCCTGAGGCAATTGGTGGCAGTGATTGCACTACTGCGCAAACATCTGGGGCATCGGCAGATCGCACTGGAAACGATTGCCCCTATAGATGTGCAGGTCATTGATGAGTTATATGAAGCTGGCCTTGATGTGTTTGTCTGCAATCTTGAGATCAATGATGCCGATACATTTGCACAAGTATGTCCGGGTAAACAGCAAGCTGGTGGGCAGGATGCAATCTATAGCGCATTACAATATGCACGTTCAGTTTTTCGTGCAGGAGCTGTCGTTAGTCATCTGATTGTCGGATTGGAACCATTGCAATCCACCCTTGATGGCATGAAGAAGCTGATCGATCAGGGCATCGTACCGATGCTATTGCCGTTCAGACCATTGCCGGGGACCCCGTTAAGAGATAATCAGTTGGCCAGTTTGGATGATGTAGAGCATGCACTGTTGGTTCAGTATGAGCTGTTGGAAAGCTCCGGCATGCCGACGCACAGATTGAGAGATATGGGGCGTGTGTTAACACCCATGGAGAGTGGTTTACTGATTGGTAAAGAACCCTATCTACCTGAACAGGTTGCGACTTCTAATATGGGACGCCATCTCTCTGGTTGGCTGGATGGGCTCAGGCGTTATTTGCGATCCAATGGTAAAGTGGATGCCAGTTATCAGCAAACCCAGAATAGTCATATGCACTGGTTGTTGGCCAAAGAGGGTATTCCCTATTTTGCCCTGATTGTGCTTGCGGCATTAGCGCTTTGGGCTGGCGCCCAGGATATTCCGGTCGGTTTGACAGAAGCTGGCTGGAACGCACTACTTATTTTCCTCTTTTGCCTTGCCTTGTGGGTGACTGGTTTGATTCCACTGGCAGCAACATCATTGCTGGGCTTGGCTCTGTTACCTATAACCGGGGTATTGGGTGCAGCTGATGCCTATGCCATGTTCGGTTCATCTGCAGTGTTTTTCATTCTTGGAGCATTCATATTGGCTGCTGGAGCACGTGTGACAGGCCTGTCCGAACATATGGCCCTGGCATTGATTGATCGGGTGGGATCAGGGCCGAAACAGTTGCTGTTAGCACTGTTATTTCTGCCTGCTGTGATGGCATTTTTTATGCCGGAGCATGCGGTGGCTGCAGTGTTCTTACCGATTGCATGGGAGATTGTACGCAGTCTGGATCTGAAAATCGGTGATCGTTATGCCCAGTCACTGTTTTTTGCCGTGGCCTGGGGAGCGATTATTGGTGGTGTAATGACCCTCTTGGGTGGTGCACGCGGCCCCTTGGCTTTGGGTATGGTGCAAGAGATTACCGGTCAATCCTTTACCTTTATGGATTGGAGTCTGGCTGCAGCCCCGGTGGTTATACTAATGCTGTTATTGGCCGCTATCATGTTGCTTGTGATCACACCATTTGAAGGTGTGAATATTGAACGGGCACGCCAATGTGTTGAACGCCGTCAATTAGAGGTTGGGAATTTAGAGCCTCGTGGCTGGTTGATGGGTGGTCTGTTGTTGGTCACAGTCATAGCATGGATGTTTGCTGGCCATGCGATGTCATTGGCGTCGATTGCACTGCTTAGTGTTGCGGCTATGTTTGCACTGCGTCTGGTGTCCTGGGAAGAAATTGAGCCGCATGTCAGTTGGAGTGTGGTGCTCATGTACGGTGGTGCGATTGCCGTTGGATCCGCGTTGAGTGTGAGTGGCGCAGGTGCATGGGTGGCGATGCAGTTTTTCCCGGCCGGTATCGTTGGTCTGTCGCTGATTATCGTGTTGACGGTTGCAACCCTGTTGCTGACTGAAGGGGTGAGTAATGCAGCAGCAGTTGCTATATTGTTGCCCATTGCTATTCCGGTTGGTATTTCTGCCGGCATCGATCCGTTAACGGTTGCGTTGACGGTTGGTATTGTGGCCGGTTTTGCCTTTATGCTGCCGATGGGAACACCACCGAATGCGATGATTTATGGAACAGGGTTTGTGCAGCGTTTGGCCATGCTGCGCTTTGGCGGCATGCTTTCTCTGTCTGCGTTGATCCTGTTTGTTGTGATTTCAAGCTCGTGGTGGCCAATGGTTGGTGTTGGGCTTAGTGGTTCATAAAGAGCGTATTAAGTTAAAAATGATTGAGATAAGTGTAATGGTTGTAGGAGATACAAATGTCTGAACAAAAAATATCAGAACATAGACTGACCCAGCTGAAAGCGCTGGAGGCGGAGTCGATCCATATCATGCGTGAAGTGGTGGCTGAATTCCGTAATCCGGTGATGCTCTATTCTGTGGGTAAGGATTCGAGTGTGATGCTGCATCTGGCTCGCAAGGCTTTCTATCCTGCACCTTTGCCGTTCTCTCTATTGCATGTGGATACCGGTTACAAGTTTAAAGAGATGTATGAGTTCCGTGATAACTATTGCAAAGAAGTCGGTGCTGATCTGATTGTGAAGCGCAATGAAGATGCGATTGCCAAGGGTGTGAACCCTAAAGAGCATGGTGTGGCGCGTTGTTGTGGCGCATTGAAAACAAAAGGGCTTTTGGATGCGCTGGAAGAGGGCGAATATGATGCGGCCTTTGGTGGGGCGCGTCGTGATGAAGAGCGCTCTCGTGCCAAAGAACGTGTGTTCTCTCTGCGTGATGAATTTGGTCAGTGGGATCCGAAGGATCAGCGCCCTGAGTTGTGGAGCCTCTACAATGGTAAGATTCACGATGGTGAATCTGTGCGTGTATTCCCGATTTCCAACTGGACCGAGATGGATGTCTGGCTCTATATCCGTGAGGAAAATATTCCGATTGTACCACTCTACTTCGCCAAAGAGCGTTTGATGGTGGAACGCAAGAATTTTCTGATTCCTTATTATGAAGAAACCAAAGATCAACTGCTTGAAGGTGAAGAACCTAAAATGATTATGTCACGTTTCCGTACCTTAGGCTGTGGCCCTTGTACAGGAGCGGTGCATTCAGATGCAACCAATATGGATGAGATTGTGATTGAAGCTGCGGCAGCGCGCCGTTCAGAGCGTGAGACACGTATTATCGATCATGGTTCAAACTCGATGGAAGATAAGAAGAAGGAAGGGTACTTCTAATGACTGAATTGAATATTAAAATGACTAAGGAAATCGAGCTGCTGCGTCTGGTGACAGTGGGTAGTGTGGATGATGGGAAATCAACCTTGATTGGTCGCTTGCTGGTTGATACCAAGGGTGCATTTGAAGATCAGCTGTTGGCTGTTCGTAAGAAAAAGGGCACAACACATATTGCCTCAGCTGCCGAGATTGATCTGGCCATGTTGACTGATGGTTTATCAGCAGAACGCGAGCAGGGCATCACCATTGATGTGGCTTATCGCTATTTTGCCACACCAAAACGCAAGTTTATTATGGCTGATTGCCCGGGTCATGAGCAGTACACACGTAATATGGTGACCGGAGCTTCCACTGCCCATGCTGCAATCATTCTGATTGATGCACGTAATGGTGTGCTGGCGCAAACCAAGCGTCATACCCATATTCTTGGACTGCTTAATATTCCGCACCTGATCGTAGCGGTGAATAAAATGGATTTGGTTGATAATGATCAGAATGTGTTTAATCAGATTCGTTCGGACATGAAAGAGTATTGTGCCAAGCAGGGCATCAATGATTTGATCTGTCTGCCGATGTCTGCGCTTGATGGTGATATGGTTGCCGTTCGTGGTGATAAGATGGATTGGTATAAAGGTGAAACGCTGCTTGAGACGTTGGAAACCCTCTCTGCACTGGGAGGCATCGACAGCAAGCCGTTCCGTATGCCGGTTCAGTTGGTCAATCGTCCTCAAACTGCCGAGCTGCCTGATTACCGTGGTTTCATGGGTACTATTGCTTCTGGTACCGTTAAAGTCGGTGATGAAGTGGTATCCGTGCCGAGTGGCAACACCTCAACAGTGAAAGAGATTGTTACCTTTGATGGGAATCTGGAAGAAGCTTTTGCGCCACAGAGTGTGACACTAACCCTGAACGATGAGATCGATGTTTCACGCGGTGATATGCTTACGCATGTCGGTGATAAAGCATCAGATTCAAAAGTACTAACAGCTAATGTCTGCTGGATTGGTGACGAACCACTGACAAATCGCAGTAAATATGTCATCAAGCATACAAGCAATAGTGTCAAAGCGATGGTAGCGAGCATTGATTTCAAAACAGATATTCACACACTGGATCATCTGGAAGATGCGGATGAACTGGCCATGAACGAGATTGGTCAGATTACGCTGAAGCTGATGAAACCGCTGCACTATGATTCGTATGTCGACAATCGTACGACTGGTAGTTTTATCATGATTGATACGTTTACCAACAATACCGTTGGTGCAGGCATGATTATTTAAATATCATGATTCGAATGAAAAGGGCGGTGCTTTTAAGCACCGCCCTTTTTTTGTGCCTGAATTGTAGTGTTTGTTTATTTGGCTGCGTCCTTGCTACTGGACTTATTGGGTATATTGTCTATTAATAACAGCATGGCTGATAATACCATTGGTGGTTAATTTGTATTGGTGTGACTTTAGCGGGAGGAAGGATGGTTGAGGTAGTCTCACGACGTGCTAGTGAAGTAGAACTGCTACTGGCTGAAAACATCCAGTTGAAAGAGACGATCTCAACATTGCGTGATGCGTTGGAACGCAGTAATGCTGAATCGGAACAACGCAGTGCGGATGCCTGCATGACGCTGGACCGTGAAATATCACAGCTCAAAAAAACGATCACAGAAATTCGTCAGACAATGGATGCTCTGCATGCCGATCATGTAGAGCAGGTTCACATGATTAAACAGGAATGTGCTAAAGAGATAGAACAGTATCAACAGAATATCGCAAAGCTCAGGGATAGTCTTGAAGACAATATGCATGAAAGCATGCAGCGAAAACATGATGAGTCTATGAAATCCAACGCTGAGGTGACACAGTTGCAAGAGACAATTGTTGCGCTCAGAGATGCTCTGGAGGAAAAGCGAGATGCCTGAAAATCAGCAGAGAGAAAAGATACAAGGCTCTGATAGTGAAAAAATGCGCCATATGGAGATGTTGTTAAACATCACCCATACCATCGCTGTGATGGATACTATTGATGAGGTGCTGCATGCATTGGTGGGATTGACGACTGCTGAAATCAATGCAGAGCGGGGAACAATCTTTCTCAATGACCCCCATACGGGAGAGCTCTATTCACGTATCGCGCATGGAGATGTGCAGCGGGAGATTCGCTTTCTGAACAGCAGTGGTGTTGCTGGCTGGGTGTTTCATGCCGATCAGGGCAAGATTGTTCCAGATGCGTATAAAGAAGAGCGCTTTAATCGTGATATTGATGAGCAAACGGGCTTTGTAACCAGGAATATTCTCTGTGCGCCGATACGAACCGTGAAAGGTGAAGTGATTGGTGTGGCTCAGGTCTTGAATAAAAATAGAGGTAAATTCACCAAGAGAGACCTTTCACTGCTTGAGTCCATGACCGCTCAGGCTGCAATTACGTTGCAAAATGCGCAATTGGTTGATCAGGCCAAAAAGAGTCATGGTAAAGAGTTGGAGTTCCTGGATCTTGTCTCCAATGTGATTTCTGAACTTGATCTCACCGTACTGCTACAACGCGTGATGCAGGAAGCTACACGCATGCTTAATGCAGAGCGTTCCACGCTGTTCTTAAATGATGAAAAAACGTCTGAATTATGGTCGCAGGTGGGCATGGGTATTGAGTCCACTAAAATTCGCTTCCCTAATCATTTGGGTATTGCAGGTAAGGTGTTTAGCAGCGGAGAGACGATGAATATTCCGCATGCTTATGCTGACCTGAACTTTAATCCGGCATTTGATAAACAGACCGGTTTTTTTACACGCTCCATTTTGTGTGTGCCTGTCGTCAACAAACAGGGGAAATTGATTGG
>JAJFLF010000292.1 GCA_021772845.1 Mariprofundus sp. | reverse complement strand
GATTTATTATGGATTCCGGATCGAGTCCGGAAGAAGGTGAATGCGAAACAGAGGAGCTACCCTGGGGTATGACGACTAAACAGATGACGGGGCTATTTCAGCGGGCTGTAATCGTGGGATAGATAAATCGCACATTAGACCTTGATGATGGCGGTGAGAATGCTTCGGCCATTTTCAGGGTATCCCGACCATATTTTTTATTGATGCTATCGACCGTGATAAGCAGATCAGCCTGTTTTGCATCGGCTTTCATGTGACCAAATAGATCAGGCATACTCTGTTCGGCTTCGCTAATCTTCTCCGCAATCACACCACAGGCACGGTATTGGCTGCGAGCATCATATAGATCGCCCATCATCTGTTGAACAGCGTGACTGAGCCTGAAATAATTATTCGTCGGATATTCGAAATCAGTTTTAGCTGATACCGAACAGGACTCTTTCAGCTTTAAAAAAACGGTAAGGCGCTTGGCCAACAGACGTTTATTCACCAAGGCCGTAGCTAATCGGGTGGTATGGCGGGTCAAATGTGAGGTAATCGTTTTTCTGTCCGATGTCACCGCGCCCATGCTGGCCGTTCGGGCCATGCTTTTAGGTAGTGGTAGATGCAGCTCCAGCCCCATAACTGATTTGCCATGTAACTCCAGCCAGAGGTCTGTGCCTGCTTTACCCAATAACCGCTGGATGATCTGCATCTCACTGTTGATGAAATCCACAGGATTATGAATATCGGATTGCCGCAGTAGGGCTTCCCGATTACGGCCGATACCGGTGATATCCGATAAGCTTGTTCGCTCTAAGAACTGCATAATCATTGAATATGGCACAATCGTTACGCCATTGGGTTTATGATATTCAGATGCCATCTTGGCTAAAATCCTGGTCACAGACACACCGACAGAGACCGTGATACCAACTTCCCGATGTACAGCTTTGCGAATGTCGTGGGCTATGCCTTGATAACTTTTACCCCATAAGCCTCTGGTGCCGCCCAGATCGAGAAAGCCTTCATCAATTGAGTAGATCTCCATATCCGGCGAATAACGTCTCAGAATCGAGAACATTTTCTCAGACAATAGACCATAGAAACCGAAGTCTGCAGGCAGATAGGTGGCCTGAGGCATTAATTTTTTGGCTTCCCATACCGGCATGCCTGTCTTAATACCGGCAGCTTTTGCATCATAGGTTTTGGCTACAATACAGGCATCCTGGCTTGAAAGAATGCATAGTGGTGATCCAATCAGTTCAGGTCGACGGACAAGTTCACAAGATGCAAAAAAACAGTCTGCATCAATATGGGCAATGGCATTGCTCCAGTGGTTGGCATCTTGTGTTGTAGGCATCTGCCAAGCATGGTGTACGGTCGTACACCAGTAAAGCAGAAAGAGTCGAAATGATCAGCCATTGGAGATCAGTCAGTAGATGCATGGAGCGAGCAGGGTTAGATTCAGGCATCAGGGAATTAGAGAGGAGAATAGATGCTGCATCAGCGCATTGAAAACATGTGGTGGAACACCAAACGGGCACCGAATGTGTTGCTGCGCGCTGCATCTGCTGTCTATGCATTAGCCGCATCATTTGATCAGAAACAGCGTCTGAAACACGCTGTAAAACCAGGCATTCCGATGATATCAGTCGGTAATATTACCGTCGGTGGCAGTGGTAAAACGCCTTTTGTGGCCTGGTTGGCTGCAGAGTTAAAACAACAAGGTTTCAGGCCTGTGTTGTTATCACGCGGGGATGGAGCAAATAATCAGACACCGCATGTGATATCTCAATATTCCAAAGCCCATGAAGTGGGTGATGAAGCTGTGTTGTTATACAGGATGAGTGATTGCCCGGTGATTGCAGGGCGCGACCGTATTGCCGGTGCGCAGCTGGCAGCTGAACATGGAGATATCATTATTCTCGATGATGGTTTTCAATATCGTCAGTTAGAGCGTGTATGTGACATTGTGCTGGTGCCGACTGAAGGGGTCGGCAATGGCTATCTGCTGCCTGCAGGCCCTTTGCGTGAACCTGTCTCAGCACTGTCGCAGGCCGATATCATCGTAAGAAGTGGAGCGGGGAATAGTACCCCAATAAGCAATCAAAAAGAGTGGTCCTGGTCGACACACGCGGGCCTTGTGCGTGATTGGAATAGGGATGATATTCTGCTGGAAGCCTCCAAACCAGTTCATCTGGTTACAGGTATTGCGCGGCCCCGGCGTGTGTTACAAGATTTAATGAGTCTGGGTTATGAAATTGCTGAGCATAGCCGTTTTGCCGATCATCATGCTTATTCAAGAGATGATATTCAGCAGCTGTTGCAATCTCATCGCTCTATTGTGACAACCGCCAAAGATGCAGTGAAGCTGCAAGCACTATGGCCCTGTGATAAACCGTTGTGGGTGCTGGAGCAGCAGATCAAAGCAGAAGCGGGTCTTGCACAACAGATCGTAAACAACATCATAAAGGCAAAAGATGCCGGAGTTAAAGATGTCCAAGAGTAACAACCCGACCTATTATTTATACTGTGAGGCCTGTGACTTTTCTCAAGACGTGGCCAAGGTGTTGCCAAGAACATCACTCACATCAGTTGATGAGCTCCGCGACAACGTGGGCAGATTCCATTGTTCGGTATGCGGTGCCAAAAAGGTCATCATCAAAGAGAAGAAAGATGTGTCTGCACTTGATTGGTAAAAAAGAAGTAGGGGGCTACTATCTGTTTGACCGCCCTCGTCCGTTGATGATCGATTCCATTCAATCCCTTCAGCAGGAGACAACATGAAACGTTCATCTGTGCTGTTGGCCGCACTATTATGTCTGCTGCCTGCATGTAAAACCCCGGTCACTGGTCTGCAACATCATGCTTCATTCACCTATGAGGCCACGACACAGCATCAGTTTGTGATTGGCGGTGTTGTTTCATCACATAAAAAACTGACTGAGATCAAGCGTATTCGTTTTGGAGATCTGCTGGGCCGCACTTTTCACTCAGAGCTGCCGCATATCAAAACAGTCCCAACCGGTGCGCTCATAAAAGCACTTGGTCAGCAGCGCTTCAATGCACTGCTTGATGCATACAGATTAACCGGTGTGATCAAACAACAGGATGTAACAGAGTTACAAGCGGCAATGCCTGATGCCAGATATCTGATCCTCTCAAATATTGAACAGGATCAGATTGATCAGGAAGAGCATGAAACAGAAACCGAAGAGGCCGATTCAGAAGAGGATCGCCAGCAGCGCAACTTTGAACGTATTCGTGTTGATCTCTCTATGATCACCAGCCGGGAACTGGGAGCCTCATTATTGATTTATGACTTCAAGGATCATCAGGTGATGTGGTCGGGTTTTATCGATAAAACAATATCCAGAAGTAATGATAGCTCACGCACATACAGAAAATCATTTCGCTGGCATGACGGTTTTATAGACGATTTCACAGTAGATCGAAACTATCCCGAAGCAGCAACGCAGGCTGATCTGCTTGAAGATATCTTTAGCGGTTTTGCTGAAAATATGCCTGCAGCAGCCAGGTAAAAGGGCGCATTGACAGGAACCCCTGTATAAATCACAAAAAAATCATATATATCAATAGTTTAAATAAATATATGAAGATATATGCGCGGTAAAGCAGCTAACACACTTATAACAAACGATATTATCCAGCATTTGAGTCCATAAATTGGCCTGAGAGCGCATCAAACACGTTTTGCATACCAATACACCAAAAGGGTGCCAAAACCCCCGCAGGCCTTGAAATATAAGGTCGTTTCTCAACGCGGTAATAAACAAACTCAGGATTCATGCACTGTTGGTTCTACAGTACTCAAAGCGTGGCAATCCAGATCGATTATAAAAGAACCAACACGATGTATTGTTGGTTCTTTTGCTTGTTGGTCTTTATCTGCATGTGAAAAAGAACCAACAGACAGTCGCCTGCATAACAACCAACAAAAGAAACCAACATGAATCACGCTGTTTATTGGCACGGTAACATCTATCTTGCTATTCGCGGATGATCTAAATAAGATGTAAACCAACAGATGAACCAACACACAGTTTAGTATAAACACGTTGGTTCTTATGAGGATTTTAAACCGTGAAAAGAACCAACAATGAGGCTTTCTGATGGCATTATCTGATGCAGATGTAAGTGCAATCAAAGTACCGTTTGGCAGAAATCAGTTTAAGGTCAGTGATGGTGGCGGGCTCTATCTGCTGGTGAAATCATCCGGCCGATACTGGAAGCTGGCTTACCGATTTGATGGCAAACAGAAGACACTGGCATTCGGAGTTTATCCCTCGGTGAGTCTTGATCAGGCACGTGAGCAGCGTGAGACTGCCAAGGCACTTTTGGCACAAAATATTGATCCTGGAGAAATTAAGAAGCAGGAGAAGCTGGAGAAAAAAACAGCTGCAGTAGCACAAGTCTCAAAGGCACAGGAAAATGTTGTCACTGAAGTTCGTCAGATTCCAAAACGACAGCCGGTTGCAATTGATCCAGTTGAACAGAACAAGCTGGAACTGCGTCGATTGGCCATCCTTAAAATTCTGGCAGCGTCGAACACCTATGTAGTACAAGAGAGTGCTCTGCATCAAAAGCTGGAAGAGAATGGATTTAAAATATCTTTTGATCGCCTTAGAACGGATATTGCCTGGTTATATGAACAGCAGGTAGCACATATTGAAATCGGCGATCAATGGTCTGTCGCATTGACACAGCCGGGCCTGGATATTGTGCATGGCCGCATGTGGGTGCCAGGCATTCAACATTCAGCCTTAGAAAATAGTTCATCGGCTTCTTCTGATTCATCATCATCTGATCGCTTATAGTAAAGCGACGCTAGCGCGCATAAGATTCATTCGATGTCGTTATAGATGAGATATTGTCGTGAACAGCAAGAGAGTCGCGGAATTATTATCACTTCTTAAACCATTTCAAGGGCCTCAGGGGGCCTTGTAGCATATAATACATAACGTCGCATAATGGATATTATGTAAAGTCATGGAGTTATCAGGTGCCGCATAGAATCAAAGGTAAGGATAATTATTACGAGAAACTGTATGCCCTTATGGAGGTTCTGCGCAAAGAATGTCCATGGGACAAAGAACAGACCCTTCTCTCACTGCGTCGTTATACACTTGAAGAAGTGCACGAAGTTATCGAAGCGATTGAAGTCGCCGACTCTGATGACAATTGGCAGCCGCTGAAATCTGAACTGGGTGATCTGTTAATTCAGGTGCTGTTCTATGCACGCATTGCTGAAGAAGCAAATAAGTTCGACCTTGCTGATGTCATCGACACCTTGATCGATAAAATGATCTACAGACACCCTCACGTCTTTGGTGATGCAAATCCTGATGATCTGACTGATCAATGGGATAGCCTTAAAGAGGCAGAACATTCTGATCGTAAAAGCCTGATGGATGAAATCCCTCCTCTGCCTGCGTTGAAATATGCGCAGAAACAACAGCAACGGGCAGCACGCGTAGGATTTGACTGGTCTGAAGCAAAAGATGTGATGACTAAAATGCGTGAAGAACTCGATGAGCTCGAGCATGAAGTTGTGAATCAGAATGATATCCGGCGCATTGAAGATGAATTCGGTGATGTGTTGTTTACCCTTGCGAATCTTGCACGCAAACTGGATCTCGACGCTGAGCTCTGTTTGATGCAAACCAACCGTAAGTTCGCATCACGATTCAGAGGCATGGAATCATTGGCCGATAAGCGTGGAGATGCATTGGTTGATATGGATCTGGATGCGATGGAATCATTATATGAAGAAGTAAAAGCGAACACACAAAAGGATATTTCTTGAATATAAACAACTACTTAAAGGACTTTCATCATGGCAATTAAAGACGACAGTATCACTGAAAGCACACAAGAATTACAAATTCAGGTGCCAGAAGATGTTCAACGCGGCACCTATGCCAATCAATTTATTTC
>JAJFLF010000291.1 GCA_021772845.1 Mariprofundus sp. | reverse complement strand
CGTCTCGGCAATATCCACCGCGTCAATTTCCAGTTCCATTTTACCAGCCTCGATCTTGGAGAGATCGAGAATATCATTGATTAAGGAGAGCAGATGTTTACCACTGGTAAAAATATCAGTCGCACAATCCTGTTGATTATTGTCCAGCGTACCGACAATACCATCTTTTAATAACTCGGAAAAACCGATGATGGCATTCAACGGCGTTCTCAACTCATGCGACATATTGGCCAGAAACTCAGATTTCATACGATTGGCCTGTTCCAGCTGAACGTTTTTTTCCTTAATTTCCTCACTATGTGTTTTCAGCTGCGCAGCCAGATTTGTTAAGGCCTGATGCTGGGTAAGATTATTCAGCGCCACACCAAGCTGCTTGGCCAGTCGATCAATAAATATTTCATCCAGCTCAACCAGCGGTTTGCTGGAGGCCAAAAGCAATACCGCCAGCGCTCTATCCTGATAATAAACAGGGGCTGCAATCACAGCTGAAGGAGCAAACGATAATAGACCGGCATCAATGGAGAGAATTCGGGCACTTTCCATTTCATCCAGGATCACTGTTTTGCCACCCCGGAGAGCCTGGCCAACGATGCCTTCGCCAAATTTAAACGTACGTGGCAATGCACTGGGAATGCCGTGATCTGCAGATAGCTTTAATTCTCCATCCCATTCATTGTACATATAAATAGCTGAGACGGGGAAAGGGTGCTGAGCAGCCAGTACATCAAGGGTTCCATTGAACATTTCCTGCTCATCCAGACGCTCAGAAAAGAGACTCACAACGGAACCGTAACTGGCCTCATAACGATTGCGCATGGCAATTTCGCGGTTCTTCGCCGCCATCGCTTCTTCGGCCTGTTTCTGCTCAGAAATATCACGGATAATACCTGTAAACAGATGTCCCTCAGCATGCTGAATATTTTCACTCACCCCAAGACTCATCGGAAAGAGAGAACCATCCTTTCGCTTTCCTTTCAGTTCATTGTTAAGACCAATAACTTTCCTTTCACCTGTCTGTAAGTAATTGTGTAGATAACCATCATGACCGCTGTGATACGGTTCTGGCATCAACAGCTTCACATTATTACCAATTACTTCATCGGCGTTATAACCGAATATCCGTTCTGCTGCTGGATTAAACGACTGGATCAATCCAAGCTGATTGATCGTAATCAAACCATCAATAAGGTTATCAACCACGCTGGTTAATTTCGCAGTTCGATCCAAAACCTGCTGCTCCAACTTTTCTGTAGCGTGCTGCTGAGACTCTGCAAACGCATTGACTGTATGATAAAGGGTATGGAATTCATCCAACACCTGCTCTTCGGGCAAACGCAGCGTCAGATCACCCTCCTTCATTCTTTCCGCTGTCGTCGCCAACAATAAAATCGGAGAAATAATTCTACTTGATACAAACCATAAAATGAGAATGATTGAAAGCAGAGCAATGAGCAGTACTGCGATCAACATGGAATTTCGCCCCGCCCACACTTCGGCAAACACCTGTGCATCGGGGATTTTAAACACTAGTAACCAGTAACGATTAAGATCTGCAGGGTCGAAAGATATTCTGCCAAAGCCATCAACTTCATTATGTTTATAGTGGTATCGTGCCAGTTCGTTCTGGCTCCTGCCTAGACTGGCCAGCTCCGCTTCCTCATCAACCAGTTTGCTATTAAATCCGAGTTCAAAGCCAAAAGTCTTATCAGCATCGGGATGGACAAGAAAGTAACCTTCCCTGTTCACCAGAAAAAACGTGGCCCCTTCCATATCAGATGCAACCTCTTCAAACAGTTGATCTGTCGTAATATTGACAACCACAAGGCCACGAATCTCATTGCCCTCATAAACAGGAGTAGCCATCCTCAAAACAGGTTTATGGGGGACTTGAATATGATTATGCTCGCGATTCAAGCTCACATCAGAGTGAAATATCTCACCAGGTTTCAACCTTAAAGTATCTACAACATACTGACTTTTTACCTTGTTTTGCAAGCTGGCCTTTGCGACAGCCTGTATTGATGCCTGGCCCCGCTCAACCCGCACCAGTTCAACGCCGTTTTCATCGATATAACGTACCTGCAGGTAATCTTCATGATAGCGGATCAGGGAAGCGGCAATAATCTCCAATCGCTCTCTCCATTGCGCAAGCGAATCACTACTTTTCGGATCCACCCCGCCTGCTCGTACAGCACGAGCAATTGCACTTACAGGGGGAGCATCTCTAAAGGCGAGTAGATTATTTCTGATATTCTGCAATTTGGAGGAAATTCTGAGTTTAACTCTTTCGATATCACGTTGAACCACTTCAATAGCCTGCTCTTCTGCAATCTGAAGCCCCTGAAAATAAGATGTCCCGCCAACGATTAACAGTGCAGCAAAAACCAGGCCTCCAAGACCAAGTGCTGACTTCCCTCTGAGCCCCAGTTCAATCATCACAACTCCCGGACTTCAGCATCCAGGATATATGCTGGCTGTTGTACGTTTGAAGCAGGAAAAAGCCAAACATTATGCCGTTCTCTCGAGAACATGCCTTACTTGTTCAACAAACTCATGAACATGCAACGGCTTGGATATATATGCACTAAAACCATCGATGAACAGTTTTTCGCGATCATCGGGCATCGCCATAGCGGTAAGCGCTATGACTGGAATATTCCAGGTGGCCTTGTTTTGACGAAGCCTGTGCAGTGCTTCAACACCACCAATACCCGGCATCATGATATCCATCACAATCAGATCAGGCAGAGATTGAATGGCCATATCGACTGCCTCTTCACCACTTGCCGCTTCAAGAACAGCGAAACCTGCCTGTTTCAGAATACTGTGAGCCAGCGCCAGATTGATACGGTCATCATCAACAATAAGAATTTCAGCCATGATACACACTCACAGCTTGCTGCCAGCCGG
>JAJFLF010000030.1 GCA_021772845.1 Mariprofundus sp. | reverse complement strand
AATTTGCTTCGACGCAGGATGAATTTGAAACAGCAATTAAAGCTATCGGTATGCCGTGTGTGGTGAAACCAATTATGAGTTCATCCGGTAAAGGTCAGTCGGTGATTCGTGATGCTGACTCCATTCAATCAGCCTGGGATTATGCCCAGGAGGGAGGACGTGCAGGTAAAGGTAAAGTCATTGTCGAAGGTTTTGTTGATTTCGACTATGAAATTACCCTGCTAACCATCCGCCATCGTGATGGCACTTCGTTCTGTCTGCCGATTGGCCATCTACAGGTGGATGGTGATTATCGTGAATCATGGCAGCCACAGCAGATGAGCGATGCTGCTCTGGCAGCTTCTCAACATATTGCAGAAGAAGTGACCACAGCGCTCGGTGGTTATGGCCTGTTCGGGGTTGAGCTATTTATCAAGGGTGATGAGGCGATCTTCAGTGAAGTCTCTCCGCGTCCACATGATACCGGTTTAGTGACACTGATTTCGCAGGACCTGTCAGAATTTGCGTTGCATGCGCGTGCTATTCTTGGGCTTCCGATTCCAAACATTCATCAGCATGGTGCAGCAGCATCATGCCCAGTCGTTGTTGAAGGCGACTCAAGACAAGTGAGTTTTGCTAACCTAGAACAAGCTCTGGTTGAACCGGATACGCAGATTCGTCTGTTCGGTAAACCTGAAGTACATGGTAAACGCCGTATGGCTGTAGCTCTTGCACGTGGGGCTAATATGGAAGAGGCCCGTCAAAAAGCCAAAGACGCAGCACAACAGATAAACGTTATACTCTAACGTATGAGCTTAAGCGGGCTTGAATGTCCGCTTCAGTTAAAACTATTCATCACTTCCCCCATCGTCTTCCTCGTCGTCTAATTCTAATGGTGGGATCCCAATCAAAAAATCCGCTTCAGACATCGGGATATGGATATTATGATTACTGATCCATTTCAACATATCGTTGCGATCAGCATCCAGATCTTGATTGAAAATATTCATTGATACCTCCGTGCCAACTCTTTTGAGGTGGCTTGAAGGTATTCAACGAAAGTATGAAGTCATGCTTGTGACATTTTTGTGACGAACAGGTGACATGAACGATTTAATGAGAAACCGTTCTTGATCCCCTATAGTGAGTTAGCGTACAAATTGAATATCAAGGGTGCGCAGATAGGTGTGCAGGCCAGCATCCTGAACAGGGAACACGTAAGCGTTCTGATCGGATTCATTGTGATGGGAGTGCCACCAACCTGGAGGTGTGACGAATACGGTGTTGGTCTCCCACATAGCTTTAACAGGGTTGATGATATCACCGTTTTCATCCACTTTTTTACCGATTAATGTGTAGGTATCCGGACCTGAAAACACGGCCAGATCGAGTGCGACTGACTGGTGCCTGTGGGCGCGTTGTACTGCACCTTTGGGTAGCAGGTTAAACAGTGACCACATGGTATGCGTCATGGTTTTGGTTTTGGCACTATCTGTATTACCTAAAATAATACCGACACGGTTACGGTTTTCACGGATAGCAATCTCACGAATACGTTCCACTTCATCATTCATATATTCTTTGCTGTAAAAAGCGGGTTTAAATCGTGGTTCTGTAGGAGCAACGCCCAGATAATCCAAAAGAGGAGCGTCATGGGTCCAGTAGAGGGCACTGTCTTCATCTGCCAAGTGGGTGATGCCCTGATTCGTTGGCAAGGTGAATGCATCACCCTGTTTCCACTCGATCGTGCCATTCTCTGTTTCAGTGCGGCCAGAACCACGCATGACAAAGAAGACTTCGGATGTAGATGAGACGTTGGTAGATATCTGTTCATTGCTACAGATACGAACGTAATTCGCCAGCAAACCGGGCGAGGTTGCCAAGTATGGTGTTTCCAATATCTCCGATAGATCCAGTGCAATCACGCGTGTTTCCCCCTGTTCATGCAAGGAAGCAGGGAAGGGTTGAATAGGCACTTCATTTAAATCAGGTGTGGCAGCCGCTGTATATTCCCAACTGACCACCTGTTGCGCTAATGTGTGATTGATGCTGTTCATGTCAGAGATCCTTTTAAAACGTATTCTATAGAGCTATCCGTTAAACTTATGGATTGATGCTGAAACGATAGTTCCGTAATACTTTTTTACCAGAACCAAGGCTACCGTCTTTGGCAACTACTTTACCATCTACACTAATGCTCAAAGCAGGAGCATTACCGGCAGTGATCCACAGCGATTCAGATGACGCGTTGATGGTGATGTGATGACCGGCTTTGAGTAACACTTCTTTTAACTTTTCACCTTTAGCCGTTGCATCCTGATTAGGTGCATGTATTTGTAACCAGACTTCTGATTTAACCGCTTGAAAACGGTAAGCATGGCTGACTGTTGCTGCTGTCTTAGTGCTTACCTTTTTAGCCATTGTTTTCGTAGTTTTCTTTTTGAATGCAGGCTGTTTAGGTTTTTTGCTTATAGCTGCTTTTTTAACAGAATCAGTTTTTTGAGCTTTTAGCTCAGTGATTGGATTTGTACTCTTGTTATAATATGAATCAATGCCGTGATACTCTTTCATGAACTTTTTAAAGGCGGCCGCTTTTCTTTCGTTTTCAAAACCACTGACTAAGACATGATACCAAACCTTACCTTTAGAAACCGTACGCAGATATTTGGCATCGATTCCCTTGTTTTGAAATTGACGCGTCTCACGTGCAGCAGATTTTTGAGACATGGTGGAGAAGAGGTAAACCACCCAGCCCTGCACTGAGGCAGGGTCAGTTGCATATTCCGATGCAATGACAGGTGAGTTGACGACTGCAGGCGCGGCCTTTTTAAGTTGTTTGACGACAGGCGTGTGCTTGGCATTCGCTATTCTCTTCGTTGCTACCGGAGCCGGTTTAGCTGCAACAGTTTTTTCTACTGCTTTAGCAATAACTTCTTTTTTCACAACGGCTGGTTTCTCAATGGCATTGCGCCACTTTTCTGACTGTTTGCTGGAGATGACATTGGTAAGGATTTTTAGTTGCTGTTGAAGGTTCTTAATCTGCTGTTGAAGCAACAGCGTCTGCTTTTCCTGATGTTCATTCATTTGATCGATCTGCTTTTGAAGTTTGACCGGTTCCTGAGCAAGATTGGCTGCTTGTTGAGAAGCATCAAGGCTCATCCAGATTGCTAATGCAGCGATGACCATGGATATTAGTGTGGCACTGAGCATAAGGTTGCTTAAACCAGATTTTTTGTTTTCTGTCATGGGCTCATCCTTGGTTTTGTCTGTAGTCGTGGGGGGCTTCTTTTTCCGGTTCTTGTTCTGAAACTACGGCTGCTTCGGGACTGCTCTGTTCAGGGTTCTGTAAATGGGCTGTTTCATTAACATCCAATGCACCTTTATCAAGATCGGGGCCAAGTTCCGGTTCAACCCAGTCAGTGAGTTCACCCAGCTCTTTCTCCAGTGATGTTAATGTTTCCAGACCATCGTCCTGTGCTGGAGTTTCATCCTCATCAAGATTGAGACTTAAAAATTCTTCTGATTCGATGGAGCTCTTTATTTTCTCAGATTCAGCCTGAATACGCGCTTCTTCTTCGGCTTGAATGCGAGCTTTTTCTTCAGCCTGAATGCGGGCCTCTTCTTCTGCCTTGGCTTTGGCTTCAGCTATTGCTGTGGCCTCTGCTTCCAGGGCTTCTTGAGCTTCTTGCGTAGCTTTTGTTTCTGCTTCAGCTGTTGATGCAGCCACTGCTTTTGCCTCTT
>JAJFLF010000290.1 GCA_021772845.1 Mariprofundus sp. | reverse complement strand
TGTTTATACCTTCAACAACTCGTTGAATAACGTACGTACCTTCGCCATGCGCTGCGTCAATTCATCTGGTGATGTAATGGCAGCATGACGGCGCATCGTTTCCCACTCCGTCGCAGATGCATCACTGGGCAGTTTACCGATGGATGCCCACAGCTCCACGCGCAACACATTCTCCATCTGACGATAATCAAGATAGGTATCGGCTAAAAACGGTGCCGATTGTTGCCATACATCAGGAACATCAGCAGGCAGATTGTGAAAAATATCAATAATTCTTCTACGATCTGAAGCAAATACAAGACGGGCATATTGCGCTAAGAACTCAATATCAACGAGGCCACCGGCATCTTGTTTAAGATTGATCACTGCATCTGATTTGCTACCAAGATGATCCAGCATCTTGGCACGCATATCCAGCACATCTGCCGCAAGCTTCTGCACATTACGCTGCTGCCCCAACACCTCTTGAATCACCGCTTCCACTTCTGCTTTAGCGGTTTCAGGTCCTGCCGCAGCTCTGGCCCGACTCAAAGCCTGATGCTCCCATGTTTGGGCTTCATTCAATTGATAATCGTGAAAACCAATCAGATTCGTCACCAGCACACCGGAACTCCCAGATGGGCGCAAACGCGCATCAAATTCAAAACCCGCACCAAACGGCGGTTTGCCGGAGAGATATTGAATCATACGTCGGCCAATACGCTGAGCATGTTCACCCCTACTGCGCTTGCCAACATGCTCTGCCGGCTCTTTATGCGCCAGTATAAATACCATATCGAGATCGGAGACCAGGCCCATTTCATGAGAACCGTGTTTGCCCATCGCCAGTGCCACAAATGGAAAGTCATCGGGCAGATCCATCTCATACAGACACAAACGCAATACCGCCGACGTGGCTGCATCGGCCACATCAGCCAACCATGTACCAACAGTCATGGCATCTGCCGTATGTGCATCAATCGCCAGTGCTGAGAGCAGGCGCGCCTGATCTACTGCTCGGCCAATATCTGCCAACGTCTGTTCGACATCATCAAAAGCGTTCAGGCCATCAAGTTGAGCACAGATCTGTTGAATATCCGTTTCACTGTGTTCAATCATCAACGGCCATTCCAGCCACGATGGGTCTTTGACAATATGGTCGGCCAGATAACGACTGGCCGAGAGCACACCAATCAACCAGTCCAAGACACCCTGATGTGTTGCCATCAGATCTATCCAGGTCGCACGTCCGGATATCGAACGAATCAATTTGGCAAATGACTCAAGCGCAGTGACCCCATTTTCATCATCCAGCCAGTTCGGCATGGCCTGCTCAAGGATACGCTCCACCAGCACACGACTACGCTCAGGCAGCGCGCCACGTGAAAGACAATCATCAACAAGCTGCAGTGCTAGAGACATGCGCTCAGAGTCAGTCTCATCAAGTTTTTCAAAACCATCGGTTTTTCCGGCCAACCAGGCTTGCTCTTCGCCACCCTCGTCACCCACCGGTTTAATATGTTTACGAAAGGCCGTCTCGACGATCGCAGCCTGTCGGCGCATCTCTGCATCAATATTCTCAATGCCTGTGGCCGCAGTCAGGTATTCGCTATAATCCTCCTGCAACTTATGTGTCTGCTCACCGCGACGCGACTGAATGGCATGTTCAACTCTACGCCAGAAGCGATATGCCTCTTGTAGAACCCGCACATCGTCTTCACTAATCGCTCCAGCCTGCTGCAACAATTCAATCGCCTGCATGCTCGGCTGCACTCTTAATGCCTCATTTCTTCCGGCATGCAATAGCTGCAAGGATTGAATGATAAATTCAATTTCACGAACACCACCACGGCCGCGTTTCACATCAAAACCGGCAGCAATGCCACCGCTTCCAGCCTGCCCATCAATGCGGCGTTTCATATCGGCCAATGCAGCTACCGTGGTGTAATCAAGATATCGGCGATAACTAAATGGCACTATGCCATCCACAAAAGCCTGGCCCAAAGCTATATCCCCGGCCACAGGGCGCGCTTTAATGAGCATGGCACGCTCCCATGTCTGACCATACTCGAGATAAAAGTTCACCGTTGCGTCCAGGCTCAGGGCTATCGCTGCTGCATCACCACCGGGTCTGAGTCGCATATCCACCGGCCAGACGATACCATCGGCCGTACGCTCGCTCATCAGACGAATCAGCATGCGCGAGACATGCATATAATATTCCGGGGCCGGCACCGACTGACGCCCGCCAGCAGTTGATCCCTCACCTTGCCAAATAAACAGGGGATCGACATCAGAACCCAGATTAAGTTCACGTCCACCCAGCTTACCCAGCCCAATCACACAGAATGAGCCTCCCTCAATACGGCCATAACGCGGGGCGACCAGCATCTCCGCCATCCTCAATGCCTCGTTCATCAGACCAGATGCAAGATCAGCAATGGCACGACAGGAAACATCCATATCACCACGCAACCCCATCTCCCACCAGATCAGATGCCGATGCCCGTGATGTTTGCACTTGCGCAGATGTGACAGGCAGCCGACAAGATCACTACCATCATATTCCGGCACCCACGTTTCACTGCCATCAGGCAGCAAGGCATTGGCCTGATCAACAAACAGCGTCTGTGACTCCGACTCGGAAACCGTTCGCATCAAGCCCAAGAACTGTGGGGATATCTCAAAAAGCCGCCGTATATCGGCATGATGTTTAGCTGAAGTATGTTCAAGGATGGAATCAATCTGTTCGCTCATTGCATGAGTATAGCTTGCACGCCTAAAGGTAAAAGCGTTCAGTTATCATTGATATTGATCAATGAAATAGTTTCAGCTGGATTAGACTAAAGTTGGCAAGCAGACACACCAAAATATCGTCTACTTTCTAATAATTTCAGACACATCCATCTCTTATAAAATGAACTATGATTTATTATGGCAGAAACCTTGCTTATGCCTTGATAAGGAGGGGCTTGTTTATGTCACCATCGATCATAACCGGCTCTTATGACTTAAGTCTGGTTTCGCTTTCAGCATTGATTGCCATCTTCTCCTCATATGCCGCACTTGGATTAGCAGCTCACCTCAGTAGCAGAGGAAACAGTACATCCTTCACCTGGTCCGCCGGATGTGCGCTCGCTATGGGGGGAGGCATATGGTCAATGCACTTTATCGGCATGCTTGCTTTTTCTATGCCTATGCCAGTTCAATATCGTATTGATATCACGCTTTATTCTCTGCTCATCGCCATTGTGGTCTCTGGCCTGGCCCTGAATTTCATCGCGCGATCACAGCAAATAAGCCCATCCAGGTTTTTGATCAGCGGCCTGCTCATGGGCACAGGCATTGCTTCCATGCACTACCTCGGCATGGCCGCGATGGATATGGCTGCTGAAATACACTATGACACCCTGCTTTTTTCAGCCTCCATAGCTATTGCCATTCTAGCCTCAACAGCAGCACTGTATATTGCTTTCCATCTTCGGAAATCCAAGCCTGGATCACAAATATTGTTAAAATTGATAGCCGCCATTATCATGGGCATTGCAATTGCCGGCATGCATTACACAGGCATGACGGCAGCCACTTTTGTGCAGACCGGCATCGTGGATCATAGCTCAATGAAACTTATTGATGCCACTTATCTTGCGATTGCCATTACCATCATCATCCTCCTCATTCAGGGATTCGCACTCATTGCAGTCTTGATGGACAATAAAATTCAGACTGAGCAATCAATACGGATGGAGAAGCAGTTCACAGAGACAGCACTGGATGCCCAACAGGACACCTTTTTCCTTTTTGAGCCTGGCACAGGCAAGGCGATACGCTGGAACCGCTCTTTTAGGGAAATTTCTGGTTACAGCGATGATGAAATTGAGAAAATGCCAGCGCCATCCTCCTATTATAGCCTTGAAGAGATGAAACAGGCAGGCATGTTTATGCAGGAGGTTCTTGAGCAAGGAAGCGGAACGATTGAGCTTGAATTCATTTGCAAAGGCGGACATAAAATCCCAACTGAATACCGGGTCTCAGTCATTGATGATGAAACAGAGGATCACCGCTACATGATTTCAGTTGGCCGAGACATCTCCCTGCGCAAGCAAGTTGACGCTGAGCTCCGCATTGCCGCC
>JAJFLF010000289.1 GCA_021772845.1 Mariprofundus sp. | reverse complement strand
CAAAGAGGCATCTGAGGCATCTGAGGCATTTAACGATCTGGCTGAGGCATTCACCATAGATGCAGCACCTGCTTCTGGCAGTGACGACAATAGAGATGGCTTTTCTTCTCATCTGGATCAATCATTCAATGAGTTTGAATCGAGCTCTGCACATCAGGATCTGAACGCGAGTGCTCTGAATAGTGATTTAGCTACTGAACAACAACTCGCTGATGATAATTTCCCCGCCTTTGACAAAGATGAATATACACCGACTTCAAGCTTCCCTATTTCGGGCGACTCCATTCCGAATCAAGGCTCGGATTCTTCATCAGACAACTCAACAGCTATTCATGCTGATTTATCAGGTGGTACGGGCAGTGCTTTTAGCATGCCCATCATGGCAGTAGCCGCTACTGTGCTTATTATTACAGGTGCTGGCATCTACTGGTATACCATGGGGTCAACTGAAAAACCTGAGCAAATCGTGCAAGGTGAACAACTTGAAATGCCTGAGCAAGCTAATTTGAGCAGCACAGACCTGACTAAAGAACGCATGCCAGTAGCAGATAAACTCGAACCCTCAGATCAAAACGGCACCATTTCTGAAGCAGAGGAATCAAATAGCTCTGCTCAAACTGAGACTTCCATTCCAGCTTCACTCAGCACCGAAGATGCGATTAAATTAATAACACAAAAACGCGCACGGGATGCAGCCCAAACTTCCGACAGCATGGATGCCGACGGTATGGAAAAAGTTGAGTCCGCTCCAACTGCAAATCCTCCTGCGACTCACGCTCAAAATGTAGCGCCTATAACAACACCAACTCCTGTTAATGCATCTACATCTAGTCTTGCAGCAACCACGTCATACGACAGTGGTGACTGGGTTATTGTCGCTCCAGTCATTTCAAAACCATCAGCACTTCGATATGTAGCAAGCTTCAAAGCCAAAGGTATCGAAAGTGAAGTGCTACAACGCACCAGTAAAGGTCTGGATAAATACTTTGTTCGTCTTCTTGGTTTTAACAGTCAACAGGATGCAGAAAAACGCATCAAACGACTCTCCATGCTTGGCCTGCGAAACGCCAAGGTATTGAACGCAGCCAACGCATGGGAAGGTAATCGGGTTTCAATGAAAGATGCTACTCCAGCTATAGCTGTTGTAAGCGCTCCATCAACAACTCCAGCCATTGCCACAACATCAGCACCAACGGCAATCCCTCAACAGGAGGCTGCATCGGCCTACCAAGCTTCAGAAACGGCTGAGACTGAGTTTGTCCAACAAACACCGAGTGCGCCTGTTAAGACTAAAGCTGCACCTAAAACACCAAAAATACAGGCCGTACAACTGGTGTCTGAATTTAATTTAGATGATGAGCCTTCTGCCGAAGTAGAAGCTATAGGACAGGCATTTAAAACGGATAAACAACCAGCTCAAGCTACGATCCCAAAAGCTAGTTTTAAGCGTGTAGGAAGAGCTGGCACCCAATTGCTTGAACAAGTTTCAGATATTGATGGAATGCCACTAGATGCTCCCAAAGCTCCAATCAAACAGCGCACTTTTGACGCAACCCCTCCATCAATTAGCACTCCAACATCTACATTTAAACAACCCTTGGCCTTAAGCTCAGATCCACTGATTAGAGCCAGAGAGATCTATAACTCATCAAGATCAACTGCGCCATCGGGTAACAGTGTCAGTACATCAAATAACTTCACCAGATCAGTAAAACCCGCTCCTCTATCCATCAATAGAACCAGAACTCAAGCCTACCAACGACCAGTAAGCACTACCCCTTTAAACACACAAAAGCGCTGGACGATTGTTGCCTCGGTTGATAGCAGTGAAACAGCAAAAGAGTATGTTGATCGTTTCCACAGTAAATACATGGAAAGTGAGGCTGTGAAGCTCAACGTAAACGGTGAAATTCGTCACTTTGTCTACATTAAGGGTTTCACCAATCAGCTTTCTGCTCAAAAACGCCGTGACAGGCTGGTCAATCAATCCATTCTGGAAAGCACTGCTACCGTTGAAGAGTTGTAAAGCTTAACTGGACTCTTTTCGTTCTTCATCATTGAAACACGATTGACATGTTTCATAGCACTTTCTAACGTCGCGCCACATTATTCATCAAGGACTATTCATGCCAAATATTCAGCAATCACAAATCGACTTCGAACAAGCTCAAAAAGTATTACCTGGCGGTGTTAATTCACCCGTACGTGCCTTTAAATCTGTAGGTGGCACACCACGCTTCTTTGCATCAGCAAGCGGCGCTTATGTCACAGATGTCGATAACAATAACTATATCGATTATGTCGGTTCATGGGGGCCTATGATACTCGGACATGCTCACCCGGATGTTGTGAAAGGTGTGCAGGAAACCGCCGCCCTTGGCATGAGCTTTGGTGCACCATGTGAGTTAGAAATTGATCTGGCAAAACTGGTTATTGATATGGTGCCATCGATTGATGTGATTCGTTTTGTAAATTCCGGCTCTGAAGCGACCATGAGTGCATTGCGTCTGGCACGTGGATTTACCGGCCGAGACAAGTTCATTAAATTTGATGGTGGTTACCACGGTCATGCCGATGGTTTCCTTGTCAAAGCTGGCTCGGGTGCGGCTACATTCGGCGAGCCTGATTCTGCCGGTGTACCGGCTGATTATGCCAAACTGACACTAACCGCTGCATTCAATGATATTGAAGCCGTCAAACGTCTGTTTGCTGAAAACAAAGATGAGATTGCCTGTATTATTGTTGAACCCGTACCGGGCAATACAGGTGTAATGAAACTGTATGAAAACGGCTTCTTGCAGCAACTGCGTGACTTGTGTGATGCCGAAGGCGCTCTGCTTATTTTTGATGAAGTGATGTGTGGATTCCGTGTTGCTGCTGGTGGTGCTCAGGAACGCTTTAATATTATGCCTGATCTGACCTGCTTGGGTAAAATCATTGGTGGCGGCCTACCTGTCGGCGCTTATGGCGGTCGTGAAGAGATCATGCGTCAGATCTCTCCCGACGGACCTGTTTATCAGGCTGGTACACTCTCTGGCAATCCACTCGCCATGCGCGCTGGTCTTGAAACACTGACTCGCCTGCAAGCTGATGGTTTTTATGAAGCACTCGAAGCCAAAACCACCCGTCTGGTTGAAGGGCTGTTAGCTGGTTGTAAAGAAGCAGGTATTCCGGCTGTAGCCAATCAGGTTGGTGCAATGTTTACTGTATTCTTCACTGAACTAGATGACGTCACATGCTGTGATGATGTCAGTTCTCATTGTGATCTGGCTTTCTTTGGTCGTTATTTTAACGCCATGCTTGAAGAAGGTGTTTATCTTGCTCCATCGCAATATGAAGCTGCGTTTGTTTCAGCTGCGCATACAGATGCAGATATTGATGCCACCATCACTGCGGCTGGCCGCGCACTCGCCAAGCTGACTGCATGAGTTTGCTCGAGTCCATCACATTTAACGATGCAGGTCTTGTCCCTGCCATCGCTCAGGACGCCACTAGCGAACGTGTACTGATGATGGCCTGGATGAATGAAGAAGCTGTGCGAGAGACCGTAACAAGCGGTTTCGCCCACTATTATTCCCGTTCACGCCAAAAACAGTGGATGAAAGGTGAATCTTCCGGTCATCTACAAAAGGTGCTGGATATGTATCTCGACTGTGATGGTGACACCATACTGCTCAAGATTGAACAAACCGGCCCGGCTTGCCATACCAATCGCCAATCATGCTTTTACAAACAGCGACAAGCAGATGATTGGGTCACGATTGAAAAGCCACTGGAGTAAAAGTTATGTCTCAATCATCAAATCCTGACAATATCGATATTCTGAAAGAGCTTGCGGCTGTATTGGAAGCACGAAAGTCAGAATCTGCAGATGCATCCTATGTTGCATCCCTTTACGCCAAACCAGATAAAATGCTGGAGAAAATTGGTGAAGAAGCCGTTGAAACCATTATTGCTGCCAAGAATGGTGAAGCTGATAAAATCATTTATGAAACAGCTGATCTGTGGTTTCACTGCATGGTGATGTTAGCGCAAAAAGGACTCTCACATGAAGATGTGTTAAACGAACTGGCTCGCCGTTTTGGTATGTCCGGTCACGATGAGAAAGCATCCAGATAAGAGATATGGGTACCAGCCCCATGATTCTCAACGCATCGCTGGCATTAGCTAAACAAACAAAAGGCCCCTACTTGCGTAGAGGCCTTTTATTTGTTCTGAGGGGTTTCATCAACCAGAGTCGACACCTGTTTAAGTCTTCCAATGCCATTATCTAAACAGGATATATCATGCTTGATGGTTTCCATACGTCTGGATAGCGCACGCATATAGCGCCTATGCAAAATATCGAGCTGCTGTAATTCGGATAGTGGTAATTCAACGAGAGGAAGTTGTTGCATACTCAATACCAGATTCGAATAGTTTTGAGCTGACTGCTGAACGATATTCCATTGCTCTTTCTGGATCGCTCGGCCCATTTTTTCCAGTTCGGCAAAACAATCATCAATGGCACTATTCGGCATAATCAGGCTGCGTTTCTAATACCACTCAACTGCTCCCTCTTCTGTTGCGCTGACAGTAACATCCAACCTTCGCGGAGTTCCTGGGTCAACTTCATGACTTCATCAATATGCTGTGTAGACGTGGAACATAGTCCTTCAGTCAGCCGATTCATCATATAAACATAGAGACTAGCCAAACTCTCTGCCAACTGTCCACCCTCTTCCATGTTCAGATTGGTTGCCAATTCTATTAGTGCTTCCATGGCGCGATTTGTTTGCTCAGCTTCTGCAACCATATCAGATGCCTGAACTGCCAAACGGGTACGCCCTAGCGCTTTATATAGTGCTTCATAAGAGAGAAGTACCAAACCCAAGGGGCCGGCCCCTTCTATCTGGTTACCTTGATAAACTTGATATCCTGTCATCGCTGCCTCCGTGCAAATGTAGTGGACCGATCGTCGTGTCCCTTGTATCTATCGGATATAAGTAGCTGAACTAAAGGCTTAAATTGAAATAAATATGAGAATTTTAATTATTTGCAGCATTTTGTGCATTTATCTGCTGCGTCAAGAAACTTCCCGTCTGGTTCAATGAGTTCATCAATGATTCCATCTGAATAAATGACTGTGTTAGCAGCACCCGCTGGCGTTCCATCTGGTCGGTCAGCGTAGTAATACGTGTTGTAATATCTTCATAGGTTCCCTGAGCTGACTCAATTCTACCCAGCACAAACCCGGTTGCTGGATTTGAATAGAGGTCAACCAGACCATCAAGAACAGCTCCAAGCCCCAAACCAACTACCATATTACTGGTCACTGGAGCTGTGCCGCTATATGAAACAGACAGGTTTTCAACCGCCCCACTGTCACCGATCAATAACTGACCAAGACCGGTTGCAGCCAGGCCATTGATCGTACCTTCCACATCCAGCCCTGTAGCACTGGTATCCGCAATGCCCAGGCCATTCACCGTCTGAGCTATACTAAATCCAGTTGATGAACCGAATGAGGCAGCCTGGACTGTGATATTGTTGCCTGATGTAACAGCTTCAACGGCCAG
>JAJFLF010000288.1 GCA_021772845.1 Mariprofundus sp. | reverse complement strand
CCGTGCCAGATACTACAATGCTAAGGTTGGTGGTTTTATAAGTAAGGATGTTACTACGTCACTTCATCCTCAGCATTTAAACCCATATCAATATGCTTATGGAAATCCTATTTCCTATGATGATGTTAACGGTATGGCTCCTTGCCAAAAGGATGGAATCCACGGAGTGGTTGGTGAGTATCTTACCTATACTGATTGGGCAGCCGATATCGCAGAAAAAGGTGCTGGAAAATATATCGGCTTGACCAAACAATTAGCTAAGCCACTTCTCTTCTCAACAAGAGGGAAAATGAGTGTGGCTCAATTAGCTAAATATCGCAGGTTGGTATCGCTAAGTAAGCAAATGAAATATGCAAAGAATTTTGGCAAAAGATCGGGCCAACTCGGGTCAGCAGCAACGGTGCTTGGGGCGGCGGTTGAGGCTTACAATATGGCGAATAAAATGCAGTTGGCACATTGTGAAGGTAAAAAAGCAATTACCACTGCTTTAGAGAGTCAGTCATCGCAGACTGATGCAGTAATGAAGTTGTATAGAACGGAGAAGATATCTTTTGAAAAAGCTGCAGCGATGACCCGAGACATTAATAAACGTTTGGATGATGATCTTGATCATGCATGGGGAAACGAATGGAAGCAAACCGCTGTGGAAGCTTTGAGAGGAGTTAAGGGGGTGCTGTGGGGGCTTACGTCGACAGGAATGCAAGTGGGGAAAGCAATATATGGCTGGTTTGGTAGTAATTCAAAGTGATTAATCGCCGGGATATCGGGAATAGATGGGAAAGACTCGATTGATTTTTTTAGTGGGCATTGAATGCTATATGTGTATCCAGGTGGGTAGATTAGTTGAGAGGAGAGGGATGATGAAACATAACAGAATGATATGGTTGTTAATGCTATCACTAGGGTTGAGCCTGTTTGTTCCTCTTGCATCTCATGCCGAAAACTATACCTACGATGTTACAGGCCGTTTGACCGGGGTGGCTTATGCTGATGGCTCATCTATAGCCTACAGCTACGATGCCAATGGAAATCGATTGAGTCGGACTGTGGTAACAGGGATTGCAGACACAGTCGCGCCAGTAATCTCGCTGCTGGGTACAACACCGCTGACGGTAGCGCATGGCTCGGTTTATAACGATGCCGGAGCTACAGCAGCGGACAATGTTGATGGTAATATCACAGCCAATATCGCCACGGTGAATCCGGTCAATACAGCTGTAGTTGGAACCTACACTATCACCTATAATGTCAGCGATGCCGCGACCAATGCAGCTACGCAGGTGACGCGCACGGTCAATGTTACTGATCAGACTGCACCTGTGATTACCCTACTCGGAATCACGCCACTGACTGTGGCGCATGGCTCGGTTTATAACGATGCCGGAGCTACAGCAGCGGACAATGTTGATGGTAATATCACGGCCAATATAGCCACGGTGAATCCGGTCAATACAAATACGGTGGGTGTTTATACGGTGACCTATAATGTCAGCGATGCAGCAACCAATGCAGCAACCAATGCAGCAACGCAGGTGACACGCACGGTGAATGTGACTGATCAGACTGCGCCAACGATTACCCTGCTCGGAACCACGCCACTGACTGTGGCACACGGTTCTGTCTATAACGATGCCGGAGCAACTGCGGCGGATAGTGTCGATGGTAATATAACTGCCAATATCGGCACAGTGAATTCAGTGAATACAAATACAGTTGGTGTTTATACGGTGACCTATAATGTCAGCGATGCAGCGACCAATGCGGCCACTCAGGTGACGCGGACTGTGAATGTGACTGATCAGACAGCGCCGGTGATCACGGTTACAGGTGCTTCGCCTATAACTATCGCGCTGAACAGTGGGTATAACGACGCTGGCGCTACTGCAGTCGACAATGTCGATGGAGCGGTCGCGGTTATCACAACAGGGGCCGTGGATACGGCCATAGCGGGCGTTTATACGCTGACCTACACGGCTACCGATGCCGCAACCAACAGCAGGACTGCAACACGTAAGGTCAAGGTGATGGCTGCGGGCACAACGGCGGGAGGTACCACAGCTCAAGTGCCAATTACGGGCAGTGCCACAACAGTGGATATCGTTTCAACCAATGAGATTATTTCGAATTTCTCAGCTACCTCCACGGCAGGGACAACACCGCCGGCCGGTGTCTCTTTCCCATTTGGTATTGTGAGTTATTCCACCTCAGTCACGCCGGGAGCCAGTCAAACGGTGAATCTGACATTTAGCACCGCTCTGCCTGCTAATCTGGTGTTGTACAAAGTAAACAATGCAGGTGTGTACACCTTGATTCCCAATGGGGCAGGCGTGGATCAGTGGACGCAGGTGAATGCCACTACGGTTGCTTTGACACTGCTCGACGGTGGTGCCTTTGATCTGGATGGTAGCGCCACGAACGGTGTGATTGTTGATCCGGTTGGCGTGGGTGCCGGGGCAGCTCCTGCCGGGGGCGCTTCTGTTGGAGGAGGTTGTGCAATCAACACAAACAACGCATCCCCTGATCCATTGATGCCAATCATGATTATTCTGTCGCTCTGTTATCTATTTACGCATCGTAAAAGAGAAGCTGATGACCGGTGAATGAGTCAGATCATAATCCTCAAGCCAGATCAGGTTTGAATATGACGCGATTCTTTTCAGAGTGCCGGCTTACCAAGATAGCTGCTTATGGATCGAAGGTTGCATTGTGACACCTTATGGATGTACTATGCTACCTTTGATACTGAAGAGGAGTGTATGATATGGCAGTTGCGATTAAACTTTCAGATGATTTGGTTGGAGATGCAAAATTATATGCAAAAGCTCAACATCGGACTGCTCCCAAACAGATAGAGCACTGGGCTAAAATAGGGAAAATAGCGGAAGAAAATCCAGAGCTTCCTTTTAAGTTTATTCAGGATGTGATGCTGTCTCATGAGGAGGCAGAGCAAGGACAACTTGAACCCTATCAGTTTGGTTGAATATGCAGGTATTACAAACCCCCAGATTTGCTAAGCAGGTCAAGAAACTTAAAGCAAACCAGAAACAGGCTTTGGATGAGGCGGTGAAAGCTCTAGTAGATAATCCCTTGCTCGGTGTGCAGAAGCGTGGTGATCTGGATTACCTGCGCGTTTATAAGTTTAACATGCTTAAACAACAGACCTTGCTTGCCTATAGTTATGATGATGGAAAGATCATTATAAACTTATTGGGCATTGGTTCTCACGAGAACTTTTATCGTGATTTGAAACGATTTTAAATGAACTTCTTTAAGTTGGTCATGTTCTTAGTCATATCAAATAAAGTGGAAACAGCAGAAAATTAAGCCGTAAACCGATAGATGCCGCCACGGGCATGACCGGCGAGATCGTGGATGATGCGTTCAAAGTTCAGTGTGTTTGGTGTATCGGGTAATCCGCATGGACCTGTCTCAAGCATGATGAAACCACCTGTTTGCAGGTAGGATGGTCCGCCAGTGAGGATATCGGTTAAAAATGTGAGGCCATCAGATTCATCGGTGAGGGCATTGCGTGGTTCGTGAGATAGCTCTTCTTCTAAAGCTTCCATTTCATGTTCAGCAACGTAAGGAGGATTGGATATGATGGCATTGAAAGCAATCTCAGTCTTTTCCAGAGGCTCTAACATATCACCCTGTTTGAAGGTGATACGATTTTCGACGCAGTGTTTGATCGCATTGGTTTCTGAGACTTTCAACGCTGGTTCGGAAATATCCGTCGCAATGATGTGGGCATTAGGATATTCACAGGCTAATGTGATGCCGATGATGCCGGAACCTGTACCGATATCACAAAAATGGTAATGACCCTTCTGATCCGGGAAATATTCAAGTACCGCTTCGATCAAATGCTCGGTTTCGGGGCGGGGCACCAGCACATCCGGTGTGACCTGAAATGAGCGTGACCAGAACTCTTTCTCTCCGATAATATAAGCTAGCGGTTCCCGCTGTGCGCGACGTTGAATAAGTGTGTAAAAGCTCTCTTGGATAGCTTCAGGCACGGGATCATGTGCACGAATGATGAGATCGGTACGTGCAATCGACCAGACAAACATAAGCAGCAGTTCAGCATCGAGTTTGGCTGCGTCGCATCCGGCTTGCGCAAGCTTTGTCGCGGCACTTTGAATCAGTTCGCGGACAGTTACTGCTGTGTTCACTGGGCTGCTAGCAGTTCAGCCTGATGGTGGCTTAAAAGAGCATCGATTAACTCATTCATATCACCACCGAGAATCTGATCGAGTTTGTAGAGGGTTAGATTGATGCGGTGATCTGTTAGACGGCCCTGTGGATAGTTATAGGTGCGAATGCGCTGGGAACGGTCGCCAGAACCCACCATATCTTTGCGCATACCAGAGCGTTCTGCATTGGCTTCGGACTGCTCTTTATCGAACAGTCGAGCCTGCAATACTTTCATGGCCTGGGCTTTATTTTTGTGTTGGCTGGCTTGATCCTGACAGATCACAACAAGGCCGGAGGGCGCATGAGTGATGCGCACGGCCGATTCGGTTACATTGACATGCTGGCCACCAGAGCCAGAAGCACGATACACATCAATACGGATATCTTCGGGGCGAATATTTACATCGATCTCTTCGGCTTCAGGCAGAATTGCGACTGTACAGGCGGAGGTGTGAATGCGGCCACCCGATTCTGTTTCGGGCACACGCTGTACACGATGGGTGCCTGATTCAAATTTAAAGCGCGAGAACACACCTACCCCAGTCACCTGAGCAATAATCTCTTTATAGCCGCCAATGCCAATTGCACTACTGGATAGGATGGATACCTTA
>JAJFLF010000287.1 GCA_021772845.1 Mariprofundus sp. | reverse complement strand
ATACCCATCACATCCATCGACATCTGGCAGGCGATAAGTTGAGCGCCGCCTTCAACCAGATTGTGCAGTAGATTACCCGGTGTTTCCACGCCTTTGTCATGCATCACCTTGCGAATCATTTTTGCACCCATGCCATGCATGTCCATTTTAGAAATGCTGTTCAGATGATCGGCATCCTTCGGTAACATCGTACTGAACATACGATCCATCATCGGTTTGTTAAGGTGTGGTGCATCGATCCGGCGTATCACATCCAGCCCCCAGAAGGTGAAGAAGAGACTGACCGGTTTGCCCATGGCGAGCGCACCATTGGCAATAATCATGCTGGCCATCACCTTGTCGAGATCATCGGAGAAGACAACAAGCGTGAATTTGTCTTTTCCCACGCTTGGGGCTGTCGCGACTGCAGGTGCTGCAGCCACCTTGCGCAACAGTACAATAACCAATCCTTTTTCGGCTTTGACTGATAACACATCGTTGCCGGTTTTCTTGGCCCAAGCCCGAATATCGCGACCGAAGGCAGGATCGGAGGCGGTGACTTCGAGCAGTTCTCCTGCATCGAGCGCCTCCATGGCTTTATATGTTTTCATGATCGGGCCGGGGCACTGGAGGCCAACGGCATTGAGAGTATGCAGTTCACCCGTAGTGCCGGGAGCAAGCATGGCTGCGCTAACGGCACAACTGCCACTGCGTTCAGCCTCAATCTCTTCAGGATCACGGCGTTTGATATCTTCATAATCGAAAATATCCAGATTGGACTGTTTCTCAACCGCCCAAGCGTAGGTCTTGTAACCGCCAGACAGGTTTTTGACCTGAGTGAAGCCGCTCTGAATCAAAATACGATAGGCCAGATAACCACGTAGCCCGATCTGGCAGAAGAGGATGATCGGTTTGTTCGGATCCAGCTCTTCCAGCCGTTCCCGCAGCTGGTTCACATCAATATTGCGAGCGCTGGCAATGGAGCCGAATCCGAACTCTTCGGCTGTACGTACGTCGATGAGTTGCAGCTCGGGATCTTTGGAATTGAGCTGATCGCGCAACTCGCGCCACTTAATCATGTCGTGTGATTGGTTGAGCATATTGCTGGCGACATAACCGGCAATATTGATCGGATCTTTGGCCGAACCGAAGGGCGGCGCATAGGCCAGCTCCAATTCTGCCAAATCTTCGACCGTTAGCTTGCCATGCATGGCAGTAGCGATCACATCAATACGTTTATCGGCACCATCAGCGCCGACTGCCTGAGCACCAAGAATCTCTCCCTCGCTAGTGAACAGCAGTTTCAGGCTGATCTGTTTGGCACCGGGATAATAGCTGGCATGTGAACCGCTGTGGGTGATACATGACAGGAACGGGATGCCAGCAGTATTCAGCTGTTTCTCATTCATGCCGGTGCTTGCGGCAGCAAGATCGAAGGCCTTGAGAATCGCGGTGCCCTGCGTGCCGCGATAGGTTTTAGTGTTACCAAAAACGATGTTGTCGGCGGCCATACGCCCCTGACGATTGGCAGGGCCTGCCAGCGGAATGAGTGCTTGCTGACCACCAATGCTTTGGGTGACTTCAATAGCATCACCAACTGCATAAATATCGGGATCGCTGGTTTGCAAATGATCATTGACCTTCATGCCGCCAGTAACGCCTAGTTCCAGTCCGCAGGCGCGGGCCAGCGTGGTCTCCGGACGTACGCCAATAGCCAGCACAATCAGATCAGCCTGAATACGGCGTCCGCTCGAGAGATAAACCACACTGTGATCACTCTTGTCTTCAAACTGCTCAACCTTGTCGTTCAGGTAGAGCTCAACGTTTTTATCGCGCATGTGTGAGTGCACGATGGCGGCCATTTCATAATCGAGCGGGGTAAGAATCTGATCTGCGGCCTCCACCATAGTGGTGAAGATACCCTTATCATGCAGGTTTTCGGCAACTTCAATGCCGATGAAACCGCCGCCGATAACTACAGCACGGCGTGGTTTGTGTTGCTTGAGGTGGTCCATGATACGATCCAAGTCAGGGATGTTGCGCAGTCCAAAGATGCGCGGAGACTCGATTCCGGGCAATTTCGGGCGAATGGGTTCAGCACCGGGAGAGAGCAGCAGCTTATCGTAGGACTCATCGTATTCATCATTGCTCTCCAGATTACGCAGGCGCACAACTTTCGCTTTATGATCAATGGCAATGGCTTCTGTACGGCTGCGCACATCAACCCGGTAACGTTGTTTGAATGCTGACTCGGAGGTGACAAGAAGCTGTTCGCGTTCTTCAATGATGCCGGAGATATGGTAGGGCAGGCCACAGTTGGCGAAGCTGATATACTGGCCACGCTCGATCATAAGAACCTCGGCCGTCTCATCGTTACGTCGAATGCGTGCTGCTGCCGTTGCTCCGCCTGCTACACCGCCGATAATTATGATTTTCATGTTGTTCCCGTCCTTGTTGTCCCTGCACTTATTGTGGCGGGGGCATTGTTTTAAACAGGTTCAGTATAGCTTGTATATTACATAAGTCTAATATAATTATATTCGCATGTATATTAAGGGGTCTTAAATAATGTCGTTGCCAGAAATGATGGAATAGAGAAATAAACGCTCTTTTATGATAAGGCTTGATAGATGAGGGTAAGTGTGGAAAGTTAACTTGTTTAACAAAAAAGATGGCAGTTGGAATGAAAATTGCTTTATAACTATTTGAATGTTCATAAGCATGAATAAATATAAAAAGGAGCGCTGCATGCCAGAAGCCGGTCAGGAGAAGCCCAA
>JAJFLF010000286.1 GCA_021772845.1 Mariprofundus sp. | reverse complement strand
AGTTGCTCTGATTACAGGTATCAGATCTGGTTTATGGCCCTCATCCACAGGAGTCGGTACGGCCACTACTACAAAGTCGGCTCGGGCTATATCAGCTGCAGCAGAGGTGTAACTCAGCTGACCAGCACGGACAAACAGTTCATCTGCCATCTCGCCTGTCGGGTCATAACCTTCACGATAAGCCTTCACCTTCTCTTCGGATATATCAAATCCAATCGTTGGTATTACCCGCCCAAAAGCCAGTGCTAATGGCAAACCAACATAGCCCATACCAACCACTACAACTTTACTATTTTCAAGCGTCACTTACTTGTCTCCAATTACTTTCATGTTATTTATGGAATCAGCTTCTCTTTCTCTTTGATGATTATTTCACGGATAAATACAACTAAAAGTGAAAAGATGAGAGCAACGAACGTTGATATTACAACAATTCTAGCGCGTCTTGGATACACTTTCATATCAGGGGCCTCAGCTTTATCAAGGACCCTGAAAACAAATTCATTCTGAGTATTTGCCAGCATGGCTTTCTTCTGTTCCTGAGCAATCAACTCGTATAATGATAGACGAAAGTCCTCTACCCTTGTTCTAGCCAGCTCCTCATTTAAATATTTTAGATTTTTTTGACTTCTCTCAATTTCTCGCGTTCTAATATACTCATTAAACTCCCAGATCAGCGCATTAACCCATAAGGCTGCCTTTTCAGGGTCTGTCCATGCTATGGAAATCGTTATTATTGATGCCTCTTTGTTATACTGCACATCCAACATCGCATTGAAATTACGATACACATCCCAAATATTGGATTCTAAACCTCCACCTATATCAATTAATAGATTGTTTTTTTGATAAATGGCCAAAGAAAATTCCGGGACTTAAGAGCAGCAAGGTTCTGTTCAACCCCCCCACCAGATCCGATTGATATTCCAGCCATTGATGCCAAACCACCAAGCCCACCTAATGCAGTTGAAAGCCCACTATCTCCTGCTTCATTAACAGGAGCCAACAATGTTTCAGCACGATAAATTTTCGTCATATACTGAGTTGCAATTGCAGAAGAGAGGGCCGCCATTACCACAACCACAATGATGAACAACTTACATTTCCAGAGCACTCGAAGAAAAGCGATGATATCAAGTTCATCGTTCTGCTGATAAACTGGTGGCTGAGGCTGTTCAAGCTGTTTATTATCTGACATCACAGAATACCCACAGTCACCATTGAAGCGGTAAAAATGCCCACCTGCATCAATACTTTGGACCAGTTCAGAGTGGCATCAAGCAAATTGAATGTATCTACATTCAAAGGCACCACGATCGTATCACCGGGAAAAATTTCATAATTGCGATTCCAGCCACGACTACTATCAACGTAACCGTTGGCTCTAACAATATAGATATTATCATCATCCGCGACGTCAGTAACGCCCCCTGCAAGATCAAGATAGTCATCACGATTCAAATTCTTGTAATAAAGCATCGGCGATTCGTTATAAACCTCACCCATAACCAAAATCTGATCAGGTCGTTTGGGAATAAATAGTAAATCACCATCTGTCAGTTTTAGGTTCGCCCCACCCCTTAGTTTTCCTTTACGATCTAAATCAATCAACAAGCGCCCTAGTGGCTCTACTTCTCGCATTTTATCCAAAGCACTTTCGACATTGGAAAAGTTAACTGTCTGTCCACCAAGTGATGCAGCTTTGTTAATGTCCGAGTTATCCAACTCCTTTTTAGCAAGTTCAGATTCGAGTTTAAGGATTGCTTTGTCCATCATTTCCTTCTGCATAATACGGATAGACTCTCTGGTAAATACAGCTGCCTGCACATAAGCCTGATCAGTCAAACCGCCTGCTCGCTCTAACAATGCCTCAATCGTTTCCCCTTCTTCAATAGCATAGGTACCGGGAAACTTCACCTCGCCTTTCAATTCAACCTGCTCATAAGGGCGCCAGTTACTGATTGAGCGCACCATCAACACATCATCTGCGGTCAAAACGATGTTTTCATCTGCATTGCCTGCTAAGGCTTTAGTTAAATCGATTGAGGTGTGACTTGAGATTCTCCGCTCACCGTTGATCACTTCATAGCGGGTCAATTCGGCCTCTTTCAGGTATGCCTCGCCCTTCGGTCCGCCTGCAATCAGAAATAGATCACTTATCCGCATACCACTACCAAGAGGATACTCTCCCGGCATCTGAACAGCACCCTGGACGGTCACACTATCCAGCGGGTTCATGGCTCTGTTGGAGAGAACAAATACCTTGTCGCCTGGGTGAAGTTCAGGGTTTTCAGTTTTGTAACCATCACGCAACATCTCTCCCAGAGAAGGCTGCAGCAAGGTAATCTCTCCGGTAACAGGGTTTGCACGCTGAATGACCAGATAATCAAGAAATACAGATGGGAGAAGGTCAGATCCAGAACCAATCAGATCTGAGAGGTGCATGTTTCTCTTCAAGCCGAAGGCTCCGGGACGTTTCACATGACCTTCAAGATGAACCAGATCCACCTTAACTCCCGGAACAGGGTAAATAAGCACCAGATCGCCATTACCGACTACAGCACCTTTTTCATCTGAGAGGTCCAGATCAATCAGCGAACTTATGCCTGCACTTGAAATACGATCAACCTGAACGTGCTGAATATCTGCGCTGGCAAGAGACCCTCCTGCTAGCTTTAATATATCATCGGTACGGTAGGAACGGCCTTTCTTTAGCTCATAGATACCAGGACGCACTACTTCACCGGCAACACCGATAACCTTGCCAATCGGGGGAACAAACACCACATCGCCTGGTTGAAGCCTCAGATCATGCCTGCTGTCACCTTTGAGCAGGAAATCATAGAGATCGAGTTCAGCGACATTTTTTCCGCTGCGTTTGAGTAAAATATGGCGCAGGCTGCCCTGTTTACTCACACCACCGGAAACAAACAGTGCATTGGAGATTGTGGAGAGCCCGCTGACCAGATAGGAGCCTGGCTGATTCACATCGCCAAGCACAAACACGCGCATCGAGCGTAGGCGTCCCATGGAAACAGATACTGTAGCCCCGATAATATTTTGATGTATCTTTTCCGAGATCAATGCTTTGACCTGCATAAAATCCTGACCAGCGACATTCAATGGCCCGACAGATGGCAGTTCGATCACCCCTTCACGGTCAACCACCAATTCAAGTGTATCGTCCCTGCTTCCGTATAACTGAATCGACAGTTCATCTCCCGGCCCCAACACATACTCAGGAGGGATAGGTATCTCGGTAGCTGCTGCAAATGTAGTTGGTGTTCCGGCAAACAGATTGTAGCCATACTGGAGCAGCTCATTACTTACCTTCACCTTCGTAACCTGCTCATTCAACTGCTCGTTCCAGGCTGTTTGCAAGCGCTTTCGATCGCTGAGATTTACCTGACGCTGCGTTGTCCGAGTCAGCTTGTCTCCCCATGCTGATTGCAGGCGATTATCATTATTTAGAAATTCATTCTCATTTTCCGTCTGCTGCTTGCCAGAGGTTCCTCTCTGCTGCTTGTCAGAGGTTCCTCTCTGCTGCTTGTCAGAGGTTCTCGTCTGCTGTTTGTCAGAGGTTCTCGTCTGCTGTTTGTCAGAGGTTCCTCTCTGCTGCTTGTCAGAGGTTCCTCTCTGCTGCTTGTCGTTATTAATGGATCCAGAATAATG